>JAJQES010000450.1 GCA_021201565.1 Tannerellaceae bacterium | reverse complement strand
CGTGAATAAAGCCCGTCTGGCAGTGACAAGTAGCCGTCTTGATTTGATCAATGCCCAGAAAAACCTGTTGCAGGAGGTGGAGAATACCTATCTGGATGCAGTCTCTGCTCAAAATCAATATCTGGCAGCAGAGGAACAGGTACGGGCTACGGAAGAGAGTTTCACCCTGACGGAGCAACAATTCTTTCTGGGGTTAAAGAACACCCTGGAACTGATGACGGAAAAGAACAATCTGCTGACCGCACGCCAGCAGGAATTACAGGCTAAATACATGGCTTTGATGAGCATTCAGTTATTAAATATCTATCAACATCAACCGGTTGATATTAATTACTAATTCCGGAGAAAATAAAAAAATCAAGATATGAAAGGGAAAAAATTAGCGATAGGGTTAGGCATTGTTTTGCTTCTTGGGTTAGGTGTCTGGCTATTCAGAGGAAA
Source organism: Tannerellaceae bacterium (assembly GCA_021201565.1). Classification (GTDB taxonomy): domain Bacteria; phylum Bacteroidota; class Bacteroidia; order Bacteroidales; family Tannerellaceae; genus UBA4116. The sequence goes on along the minus strand of JAJQES010000450.1, from coordinate 10,898 downwards.
ATCATCCACCAAAGGGCTCCGGTTGGAAGTAGCTCCGGTTACACAGACAACGATTACCAATGTGGTGACGGCTACCGGTACGGTGGAGCCGGTAATCAGTGTGGAAGTCGGTACACAGGTATCCGGGATTATTGATAAAATCTATGTTGATTATAATAGTGTTGTGACCAAAGGACAGGTCATTGCAGAGATGGATAAGGTGACTTTGCAGGCGGACCTGGCGTCTCAGGAAGCGAATCTGGCGAGCAGTAAAGCGGAGTTTGAATACCAGGAGGCTAATCATGCGCGTTATAAAACCTTGTTTGATCAACAGCTGATTAGTAACAGTGACTATGAAACAGCCTTGTATAGTTATAATGTTGCAAAAAGTAGTTATGACCGGGCCCGTTCCGATATGGTAAAGGTTCGCCAGCAGTTAGAGTATGCTACCATTACCAGTCCGATCGACGGAGTAGTAATTAACCGGGAAGTAGAAGCCGGGCAGACGGTAGCCTCCGGCTTTAATACACCGACCCTGTTTACGATAGCCAACGACCTGACACAAATGCGCGTAATCGCTAATGTGGATGAGGCAGATATAGGCCAGGTGGAAGAAGGACAAAATGTCCAGTTCTCTGTGGATGCTTATCCGGATGATATCTTTGAAGGAAAAGTCATACAGGTCCGTCTGGAAGCAACGGTAGAGTCAAATGTCGTTACCTATGAAGTAGTAGTGAGTGCTTACAATCCGGACCTGAAACTGAAACCGGGATTGACTGCAAATATTACCATCTTTACGCTGGAACGTCCGGATGTATTAACCATCCCCGGTAAGGCACTTCGTTTCCTGCCGGAAGAAGATATGTTATCAAAAATGAAGATCACAGTGGAAAATCCGGATTTGGATGCTCCGGCAAATAAAAAGATTGTCTGGCAATTGGTGGGTTCTACCTTACAACCTAAAATCATCGGGACCGGAGCTACCAGTGGAAACCTGATAGAAGTCACGGATGGTCTGTCCGTAGGAGAAGAGGTAGTTGTGGAAATGACATCAGCGGCTCCGGTAACGAATGGAAACGGTAACCAGGAACGCAGTCCGTTCATGCCGGGCCGTCCGGGAGGAAGGAGATAATTATGAATAAAAATATGGACATACAGGCTGTTCCTGTCTCTGAAGTAGCTCCTGAAAGCGGACGCCGGGAGATCATTCGCCTCGAAGGAATAACCCGCGATTTTCAGGTGGGTGAGGAGGTTGTACATGCATTACGGGGTGTTTCTTTTACCATCCATGAAGGAGAATTTGTAACCATTATGGGAACGTCCGGATCCGGAAAAAGTACGCTGCTTAATATGTTGGGTTGTCTGGATACGCCGACAAAAGGAGAGTATTTTCTGGATGGGGTTTCTGTCCGTAAAATGGGTAAAAATGCCCGGGCAACTTTACGGAACCGGAAAATCGGTTTCGTATTCCAGAGCTACAACCTGTTGGCGAAAACAACAGCCATAGAGAATGTGGAGTTACCATTGATGTATAATCCATCCTATAGTGCGGCGGCCCGTCGTGAGAAAGCAATCCAGGCTTTAGTTGCAGTGGGGCTGGGCGACCGGTTGAATCATAAAAGTAACCAGATGTCCGGAGGACAGATGCAAAGGGTAGCGATCGCACGTGCCCTGGTAAATGATCCGGCAGTTATTCTGGCTGATGAGGCGACCGGGAACCTGGATACACGGACCAGTTTTGAGATTTTAGTGCTTTTCCAACGTTTGCATGCAGAGGGACGGACCATTATATTCGTGACCCACAATCCGGAAATTGCAGACTATAGTAGCCGCAACATACGGCTCCGGGATGGAAAAGTGATCAGTGATACATACAATGAACAGATCTTGTCAGCAGCAGAGGCTTTGGCCGTCTTGCCAAAAAGTGACGATTAAAAGGAGATTAAGATGAATGCAACTAATTTAATAAAAATAGCTCTCCGGGCGTTGGCCAATAATAAAATGCGCGGTTTCCTTACTATGCTGGGAATTATTATTGGGGTCGCGTCTGTCATCACCATGCTGGCGATTGGGCAAGGATCAAAACGAAGTATTCAGTCACAGATCAGCGAGATGGGTTCCAATATCATTACCATTCAGCCGGGAGGTGACACACGGGGAGGAGTCCGTTTGAGTTCGTCGGCCATGGAAACATTAAAACTGGAAGACTATCAAAGTATAGCGAATGAAGCACGGTATGTATCGTATGTTTCGCCGACAGTGAACACCAGTGGGCAAGTGATCTATGGAGCCAATAACCGTCCAACTACCATTTATGGAATTTCGGAAGACTATATGGAGATCCGCCGGTATACTGTTGATGACGGCAATATGTTTACTGCACAGGATGTGACGACTGCGGCTAAAGTATGTCTGATCGGCCAGACTGTCGTGGATGATCTCTTTCCGGACGGAGATAATCCCGTTGGAAAGGTGATTCGTTTCAATAAAATCCCATTCCGGATTATCGGAGTGTTGAAAAGTAAGGGATACAATAGTATGGGGATGGACCAGGATGACCTGATCCTGGCACCTTACACAACGATACAAAAACGGGTACTGGCCATTACGCATTTACAAGGCATAACCTGTTCTGCCGTGGAGGAAGAATATACAGAAGAAGCCATTGATGAGATTACAGAAATACTGCGCCGCAACCATAAGTTAAGAGCAACCGATGAAGATGATTTCCGGATTCGTTCCACGCAGGAGTTAAGCGAAATGCTGACTTCTACTACTGACCTGATGACGGTGTTACTGGCGGCTGTGGCGGGTATTTCTTTGTTAGTCGGTGGGATTGGCATTATGAATATCATGTATGTTTCTGTAACGGAACGTACCCGTGAAATTGGGTTGAGGATGAGTATCGGGGCAAAAGGAATTGATATTCTGGCACAGTTCCTGATTGAATCTATCCTGATCAGTATTACAGGTGGTATTATAGGGGTATTGCTGGGAGTCGGTGCAGCCATACTGGTAAATGTGATCGTACATTTTCCCATTTACATTCAACCCTGGAGTGTGATTCTTTCTTTTGCCGTGTGTACATTTACCGGTGTCTTTTTCGGATGGTATCCGGCCAAAAAAGCCGCCCAGTTAGATCCGATCGAAGCCATCCGGTATGAGTAAGGTTGATTTGCTTCGGGTTATAAACCCGAAAGAATTGTACATAGTGAATAATAACAAATGTAATTGTTTCCTGCCTTTTTATTATTTTTGAAAAAAAATGAGAGAGCATACGATGGGAATACGAACAAAGTCCGGTAAAAACGGCCCTTCTCTACCAAAAGGAATGAGTGGGATTATTCACTTTGCAGCCTGGGGCGTTCTGTTTTGTATGCCTTTGTTTTTTACCGGCCGCAGTACAGAAAGTATAACGTTTCTTACGTATCTCCGTTATATTATTGTACCGCTCTCTTTTCTTTTTCTTTTTTATATCAACTATTTCTATCTGGTAAAACGTTTTATTTTCCGGAAAGAGTTTTTCCGGTTCCTCTTGATTAATCTGCTGCTCATTGCCGGGTTGATTTATGGGGTTCATCTGTTAATGAATGTTTTACCGGAACCCCCTGGTATGCATCAGCGTCCTGAACATGACCTGGCAGATGTGATTCGTTTCCTGATCGGAAATACGATTATTTATATGTTAGTGGCGGGATTAAGTGTAGCTATTAAAATGACTAACAGCTGGTATGCGGCGGAGGCCGCTCAGAAAGAACTGGAAAAAAGCCGTAGTGAGGCAGAATTACAAAATCTCAAAAGCCAGTTAAACCCTCATTTTTTATTTAATACATTGAATAATATTTACAGCCTCATCGCTATCAGTCCGGAGAAGGCGCAGGCATCCGTGCATGATTTGAGCCGGTTGTTACGTTATGTCTTGTATGAAAGTAGTTATCCGCAGGTAACATTAGGAAAAGAGATCGAATTTATCCGGAATTATATTGAGTTGATGCGTATCCGTCTGCCGGAAAAAGTGCGTATAGAAGTCACTGTTTCACCGGATATCCAGCCGGAAACCCCGGTGGCACCCCTGTTGTTTATTTCTTTAATAGAGAATGCGTTTAAGCATGGAACCAGTAATGCACATCCCTCTTTTATTACCATTGAGATCACGCAAAACGAGCAGCAAATTGATTGTCTGATCCGGAACAGTTCTTTCCCCAAAGATGGAGAATATGATAAAAGTGGTTCAGGTATCGGACTGAGCAATCTGCGTAAACGCCTGTCCCTGCTGTATCCGGAAAAAGCAACGTTTACATGTTGGCAGGAGGACGACACCTTTAACAGTCGGTTAACTATCCGCACAGATTAGTGATAATCTGTTTGTGTGGAATGGTAAAAAGTTTCAATTCTCTTATTTCTTCTTTTAAAAGGTAAATTAATTTCTCTTAGCATGTTCTTTTTGTTCGTGTTTGCTTATATTTGCTGCCGAAAAGTAATAAACCTATTTTGATATGTGTGGAATAGTTGGATATATAGGCAGCAGAGATGCTTTCCCTATATTGATTAAAGGTCTGAAAAGACTTGAATACCGTGGATATGATAGTGCGGGAGTTGCACTTCTTAGTGAATCAAACCATCTGAATGTATACAAGGTAAAGGGAAAAGTCTCCGGTCTGGAAGAATCTGTTCAGAAAGAAGACATTTCCGGTACGATCGGAATTGCCCATACCCGTTGGGCTACCCATGGGGAACCTTCCAAGATAAATGCACATCCTCATGTTTCGGCATCCGGTAAACTGGCACTCATCCATAATGGAATCATTGAAAACTATAATGTTCTGAAAGAACGGCTCCAACAAAAAGGTTATTCATTTACAAGCAGTACGGATACGGAAGTGTTGGTCCAGTTGATCGACTATATGAAAGAGTCCGGTAAACTGGATTTGTTAACTGCTGTCCGGCTGGCCCTACGCGAAGTCGTGGGGGCGTATGCCCTGGCCATTATAGATTATACCAATCCGGATGAAGTCATTGTGGCCCGTAAAAGTAGTCCGCTGGTGATTGGGATCGGTGAAAATGAATTTTTTATCGCTTCCGATGCGACTCCTATCGTTGAATATACCGATAAAGTCGTATATCTGGAAGATGAGGATATCGCTATCCTGAAAAGAGGAGAACCCCTGAAGGTGATAGATTTCAGTAATGAAGAGCTAAACCTGGAGGTACAAACCATTGAGTTAAATCTGGGACAACTGGAAAAAGGAGGGTATCCCCATTTTATGTTGAAAGAAATCTTTGAACAGCCGGATTGCTTACGTGACTGTATGCGGGGACGCCTGCGGGTAGAAGAGAATGAAGTGATTCTTTCGGCCGTTATGGATCATAAAGATAAACTTCTGGAAGCCAAACGGATCATTATTGTAGCATGTGGTACTTCCTGGCATGCCGCTTTAATAGGACGCCAATTGATCGAACATTATTGCCGCATACCGGTACAGGTTGAATATGCTTCTGAATTCCGTTACAGCAATCCGGTGGTAGGGGGTGGCGATATCGTCATTTCTATCTCCCAGTCGGGTGAAACGGCCGACACGCTTGCGGCTGTCGAGCTGGCCCGTCAGCGGGGGGCTTTTATTTATGGGATTTGTAATGCGGTAGGCTCTTCTATTCCACGTAATACCCATACCGGTTCTTATATCCATGTAGGACCCGAAATTGGAGTGGCTTCTACAAAAGCGTTTACAGGACAGGTGACTGTACTGGCCATGCTGGCATTGACTCTGGCAAAGGTAAAAGGTACGGTCAAACCGGAGGAGTTACAGGAAATTCTAAAGGAATTTGAAACGATCCCGGAGAAAATGAAGAAAGCGTTGGAAACGAATGAACAGATCGCTTCTTTGTCGAAAACATTTACCTACGCAAGTAATTTTATCTATCTGGGAAGAGGGTATAATTATCCGGTTGCCTTAGAGGGTGCTCTTAAATTGAAAGAAATTTCTTATATTCACGCCGAAGGTTACCCGGCTGCGGAAATGAAGCATGGACCGATTGCATTGATTGATACGGAAATGCCGGTGGTGGTAATAGCAACACACAACAGTTTATATGAGAAGTTGTTGAGTAATGTACAGGAGATCAAGGCCCGGAAAGGGAAGGTGATCGCGCTTGTTTCGGAAGGAGATGAGACCATCTCCAAGATTGCTGATTATTGCATTGAACTCCCAAAAACAGTGGAGGCACTCGATCCGCTGATTACAACCATCCCTTTACAATTGATGGCTTATCATATTGCCGTATGTAAAGGAAAAGATGTCGATCAGCCCCGCAACCTGGCGAAATCGGTAACGGTAGAATAAAAAAATAGTAGTTAGTAGCTGGTAGTTAGTAGTACGTTCGCTGCGCTCACTTAGTAGAAAAACTAAAATAAAACGAGCAAAGCGAATCTCCTACTAACTACCAACTACTAACTACCAACTACTAAAAATTATGCTTTTATCCTGTGCTATTATCGATGATGAACCTCTGGCAGTTAGTTTGTTGGAGAGTTATGTGTTAAAAACTCCTTTTCTGGAGCTAAAAGGAACCTATAATAGTGCGGTGGAGGCATTGGCGGCTTTGCAACAGGCACCGGTGGATCTGCTGTTTCTGGATATACAAATGCCGGATCTGACAGGGTTGGAGTTTTCCCGTATGGTAGGGGATACTACCCGGATTATTTTTACAACTGCTTTTGAACAATATGCATTGGATAGTTATAAAGTGAATGCGCTTGACTATCTATTGAAACCTATCAGTTATCCGGATTTTCTTCAGTCGGCAACAAAAGCCTTTCAATGGTATGAACTTCTGAAAGGAAAAGAACCTGGTGAAAAGGAGAAACCGGAGCCCGAATCCATCTTTATCAAAACAGAGTATAAACTGGTCCAGGTCGATTTACGTAGTATCCTGTATATAGAGGGATTAAAAGATTATGTAAAGATCTATCTGGAAGACGAACCACGTCCTATCCTTTCCCTAATGAGTATGAAGAGTATGGAGGAATTGTTGCCGGCCAGCCGTTTTATACGGGTTCACCGTTCATTTATTGTTCAACCCGAAAAGATAAAGGTTATTGAGCGCAACCGGATTGTATTTGGAAAAGAGTATATTCCCATTTCAGACAGTTATAAACAACGGTTCATTGAATTCCTTTCCGGACGTTCGCTGCTACCAAAGCTATAAATTCTTTAAACGTACGCATTCGTCTTTTTAAACGTAGGCATACTTCTCATCCCGCACAGGCAATACGGTGACGTAAGGCCTGGGGATACGGGCGCAAGGCCTGGGGGTAATGAGTTATCCCCAGGGGATAATCCGGAGAGATACCAGTCTTTGCAGAGACCTATGCATACGTTTGCTTAGAAAAAAGCAGGGTTCAAAATAAGGAGATGAATAGTTTCTCTATTTGTTTCGTCATGTCTGGTCCCTCTCCCTGGTAATTGTTTACGATAAGGGCTACCGTATATTCTTTCTCTCCTTTCTGTACATACCCGGCATAGGCTTTGACCCGGCTCATGCTGCCGCTTTTTAAACGGGCGTTTCCCTGAAGCGAGGTTCCTTTGAGGAAGTTACGTACCGATCCCTCTTCGCCGGCTTTGGGTAAAGAGTTCATGTAAGCTTCGCGGTGGCTGGAGTGATGATACATATAATAGAGAATATTACAAATCAGTTCAGTCGTTATCTTATCTGTCGGAGCCAGGCCGCTCCCATCAAACAGGTGGAGGTTGGCTGTCTGGATTCCTTTCTTTTCCCAGTAATGTCCGGTGAAAACAGTTCCTTTTCCAAAAGTAGAAAGGAGTTCATTTTTCCCCGGAGTATATAAATTACCTATTGTTTTGAAAACGGCATCGGCATAGAGGTTATGACTTTTGTAATTAATGATATCCACAATTTCTGTCAATGGAGGGGAGAAGGTTGAAGTCAGTTTCGTTCTTGTCTGAGGTTTCCAGTCTTTTTGCTGCGCTAATAAACGCCGGGTAGTTGGCTTTCCTTCGATCTGAATATTCTCAAATGCAAGGGAACGGGTAAGATACTGGGCCAGAAAAAGAGCCGGATCCGGAATGTCTCCCCGCAATATATATCTTTCTTTTGAGGCCGGAACTACTCCATATAAAAAACGCTGGCTGGCATAGGGAGCCCCCAGGATGTAGCTGCTGTCTTTAGTTACTTCTGCAGAGGAGGTGAGGTAGTTGGAAAATTGTAACCCGGTGATGGCGGGGATCGTCTCCGTAATTTGTGGGGTAGTACCCTGTGCTCCGGTTTTCAGGATGACCCGGTAGATATTATCAAAGACAGAAATCCCGTAACTACCGGCTCCGTAATAGCTTCCCAGGTCTTCATACAGCCATTTTGAAGAAATTCCTTCTGTGTCGAATACGGAATCATCCGCAATAATCGATCCCTGAATGTGTTGTATGCCTGCCTCTTTGATCGCTTTCACCCATTCCCGTATAAATTGTTGCTGGGCCTGGAAGATATTTTGCGTTCCTTCCGGTACGATATGAGAAGATCCTAACGTCGGATCTCCGGAACCGGTGATGTATAAATTACCGGTTAATACGCCATTTCTGATCTCTCCTTCATATTCAAGGGAGGTTTCAAACCGGAACTCTTCTCCTAATACTTCCAGCGCTGTCGCTGTCGTGACCAGTTTCATGACAGAAGCAGGAATTAGTTCCCGGCCGGTATCATAAGAATAGATCGTTTGTCCGTTTTTGAGGTCTTTCACTAATAGGGAGAATGAAGCGCCTTTCATGGACTGGCTGTTTAGAAAGGAGTCAACTCCAGATGGGGTTTGTGCTCCGGTATTTAAAAAAAAGACGAATGTGAGTAAGAGACTTAATATTTTAAAATTCATCATCTATTGTATTTGAAATAGTTTATCTTTGCCATATACAAAGATAAACTATTTCATTATGAATTCCCTTTTCGACAGACCTTTTACTTTTGACCGGGTCATACGAATCATATTTGGAATTGCGGTCATTTCACTCTTGCTCTATCTGGTGGGTATCCTGCGGAATGCTTTACTGCCTTTTCTGGTCGCATGGCTATTTGCCTACCTGATGCAGCCTATTGTAAAATTCTTCCAGCATAAGCTGAAACTTAAAAGCCGTATTTTAGCTATTGCTGCCGTTTTGTTATTCCTTGTTGTAGTGATCAGTCTGATAGGAGCGATGGTAATCCCTTCTATTGTGCAGGAAGTTGACAAAACGATCATGCTGATCAGGACTCAAAGCCCTGCGGATGGACATATTCCATTAATCCCGCATTCATGGGTTGAATATTTGCAGGAGAATGTTAATATGGAGGAGTGGATGGAACTGCTCACTTTTGAGAATCTGAAAAATCTGGTAAATAAGATTGCACCACGTATGTGGACGATTTTATCGAATACGTTTTCTATTCTTTTTAGTCTGGCCATTATTTTTGTGATTCTGCTTTATTTTATTTTTATCCTGCTGGATTATGAGAAAATAGCCAATGGATGGATCCATTTGATCCCGGCCCGTTACCGTCCGTTCGTTTCAGGACTGGCTGAGGATGTGGAAACCAGTATGAACCGTTATTTCCGTGGACAGTCATTGATTGCGCTTTGTGTGGGAATCCTGTTTGCCATTGGTTTTAAAATCATAAATTTCCCGCTGGCAGTTACATTGGGTCTTTTCATCGGATGTTTGAATCTGATCCCTTATTTGCAAACCATCGGATTAATTCCAATAGCCATACTGAGCCTGTTAAAATCAGCAGAGACCGGGGAGAACTTCTGGTGGATATTTGGTATGGCCGTTGTTGTATTGTTGGTTGTACAGGTTATCCAGGATCTTTTCCTTACTCCCCGGATCATGGGAAAAGCGATGGGCCTTAATCCGGCTATCATTTTATTATCTCTTTCAATCTGGGGAACTTTGTTGGGATTTATCGGATTGATTATCGCCTTGCCTCTTACGACTCTTTGCCTTTCTTATTACAAACGGTTTATTCTGGAAGAAGACGAAGAGGAAAAGGAGATAGAGCTTGCTTCTGAAGAACAAAAAAACGAAGAAACAATCCATAAAGAGTAAAAAAATAGCAACAAGTATTGCATAACTAAAAATAATCCCTACCTTTGCACCCGCAATCGAGAGTGATTGCACAGGATGATTCGCTAGCTCAGCCGGTAGAGCACATCCCTTTTAAGGATGGGGTCCTGGGTTCGAACCCCAGGCGGATCACCAAAGAGAAAGACAATCTCTGACAAATTTTAGACAAGAGTTTCTTAATCAACGATTTAGAAGCTCTTGTCTTTTTTGTTTAGCCCATACCGACCCATCGAACAGATTGATAAGGTAGAGGGTTATAATTAGTACTTATGTCCTACATCTACAAAGGTAATTTCTTCACAATATCAACCGGTTCTTCAGGTTGGTTGTCAATATCCCATATCTGGCGACCGTTTAATTTTACAGTTTTAATCCAGACAGTTCCTCCTCCATAGAGTTCGTCCGGGTGCTTACCTTCATTAACATCAAATTCGGCGGTAAACACATCTGGCTCAGCTCCGAAAAACCGCATATACGTTTCTGTTATTGTATCACCGCCTTCTTCGGGAAGGGTAAAATAAATGGTAAAAATATATTCTTGCCGGTTGACTGTATAGCCGAATGATGCAAACCACCAGTCTGGGCTGCGAAAATCATGTTCGTTCCCATCGCTATCATAGTATACGATCTTTATGGCATCAGAGGCAGAATTCCAGTCGTTGAAGAGATTAGAGCCCTGTTCATCAACGAAACGAATTTTGATACTATGCTCAATCTTTGGTTTGTCTGAATCTGACTCTTTAGAGCAAGCACTTAAAACAGTGAGGGTCATAACGAAGGTGAGCAAAAATATTCTGTGTATAGTAAATAATG
>JAJQES010000061.1 GCA_021201565.1 Tannerellaceae bacterium | reverse complement strand
ATACCAGTATATTAGCAAATATATGGTTTATTCCTGAATTTTATATTAAAATTGCATGATTAAGTAATCTTCCTTTCGCATCTTTACAGGGATCCGGTTCTCTACCACCGGATAAGAAACAGACTGCTGGTTCAGACGTACACGTACATCTTTTGCATGTCCGGGCAATTCAATCACGAATGTATTATCGTGTGTTGCTTTCAACGTTATTTTTTTAACCTGGTTATTTTCCCATTGTGCGGCAATTTCTGCTCCTCCTATTACTTTCAATCCTTTGAAAGAACCGGAATCTAATTGTTTCGGCCATGCAGGAAGTACTTTTATCACCCCGGTATGACTTTGAAGAAGCATTTCCGCAATACCGGCACAGGCACCCAGATTCCCATCTATCTGAAAAGGTGGATGAGAACAAAAAAGGTTGGGTGAAGTTCCACCACGGGTAGCTTTACTTTCTCCTTCCGGAATAGCGGGATACAATAGATCGCCCAATAATTTATAGGCATGTTCCCCTTCTCCCAAACGAGCCCGGAAATTTATTTTCCATGCCATTGACCAACCAGTACTCCGGTCTCCCCTTACCTCTAACGTCTTCCGGGCAGCTTCTGCCAATGCAGGAGTTCTATCCGGAGAAATTTCATTTCCGGGATATAATCCATACAAATGGGAAACATGCCGGTGAGTAGGTTCTGCTTCTTTATACTCTTCAAGCCACTCCATCACACGGCCGTCTTTTCCGATGGTGGTTGGCATTAATCGTTGCTGCTTTTGTTCCAGCAAAGCAACAAACGAACTATCTGTCTGCAAAAGATGGGCAGCCTCTATCGTATTGGAAAAAAGTTCACGTATCAGTTGGTTATCCATGGTAGAACCGGCAGTAACATATACGATATTTCTATCAGGCATATAAAAACCATTTTCCGGAGAGGTGGTAGGAGCAGTCACCAGATAACCATTACGTGGATCCTCAACCAGCATATCCACAAAAAAAAGAGCAGCCCCTTTCATCACCGGATATACCTCTTTCAAATAATTAATATCCGGATTATAAAGATAATGATTGTAAAGATGAGCACATAACCAGGCTGCAGAGGTATTAGTGGCACCCCAGGAGGGATGTTCGCCCGGTGCGGTAAATTCCCAGACATTTCCCAGAATATGAGTCACCCATCCCTGTGCATTATAAAAAACCCGGGCCGTATGTTCTCCACTCTTCACCTGCTGTTTAGTCCATTCAATCAGGGGATGGTGTAACTCTGACAGATTCGTTGTCTCCACAGGCCAGTGGTTCATCTGTAAATTGATGTTCAAATGATAATCCCCGTTCCAGGGAGTATGGATTGTATTAGCCCAAAGTCCCTGCAAATTAGGCGGTAGTAACCCCGGACGGGTAGAAGAGATCAGCAAATACCGGCCAAACTGAAAATAGAGTGAAACCAAAGCGGGATCATCTTTATCTGTTTGAAATACCCTTAAACGCTCCGGGAGAGGTAACTTTTCCCGGCCATTACCCGGAAGATCCAGCCTTACCCTTCCGTAAAGGGTTTGGTAAGTGTCAATATGTTCCTTCTTTAACCGGAGGTACTCTTTTTTCTGAGCGCCAGACAATAAAGCAGATAATTGCTCGACATAAGGTGTTTCAAAATAATCTGTTCCCAGTCCGATAAAAAGAATAGCTTCTGATGCATTTTCAACCGTCAGAGTCGAATCTCCTACCAGAATAGCACCTCCCTTGGGCAGCCGGATACGGACACGGGCTTCATACTGAATTCCGTCTTCCCCATATCCATTAGTAAGCGCCCCTTTCATCACCAGGTCTTTTCCGTCAGCAGAGACTTCATACCGTTCCGGACGATCCATTCCTATTGTAAAATGAAGTGCCCGGTCCTGGTCAGAACTTAAAAAAAGAATTCCCTGATCTTCCGTAAAAGAAGTAAAGTATTCCCGTTTATACCGGATATTTCCTTTTTGATAAGAAACTGTTGACACTGCATTTTCCAGATCTAATATTCTTTTATATCCTGTAACTACCCCATTATTTCCGGGATAAGAATAGTTTATACGCAGATTACCCAGCAACTGAAAACTTCCATATGGAGCATTTGCTCCATCTCCCAACGCACTACCTTCTCCTTCACACACAAATGTATCATACATCAGTTCCTGTGCTTCATCATTCCGGCCTTCAAAAAGCAACTGGCGGATACGAGGTAAATAAGTACGGGCCTGGGGGTTATCTGTATTCTGCGGACTACCGGACCACATGGAAATATCATTCAAAACAATGATTTCATTCGTTATTCCTCCATCCGGCATCATCCCAATCCGTCCGTTTCCTAATGGGACACACTCTTCCCAGATAGTGGCCGGTGCATCGAAATATAATACCTGCGAATTATTTTTCAAATTTATATCACTTAACTGGCAACTATAAAAAAAAGGAATTAAAAAGAATAACAGATGTCTTACTTTCATATCAAAAGATTTCTTACTAAAAACTTTGCATATCACACAAACGTTTATAATAACCATCCAGCTCCAGCAACTCTGCATGCCGTCCCCGCTCAACAATCTCCCCTTCATGCATCACACAGATCTCGTCCGCATTCCGGATAGTTGACAAACGGTGAGCAATCACAATAGTCGTTCTGTTCTTCATCAGATTTTCCAATGCTTCCTGGACCAGTCGTTCGGACTCAGTATCCAGAGCTGAAGTAGCTTCATCAAGTATAAGGATAGAAGGATTTTTCAAAATAGCACGGGCAATACTAATCCGTTGACGCTGGCCGCCTGACAATTTTCCTCCACGGTCTCCGATATTGGTATTATATCCATCTTCGGTCGCTATAATAAAGTCATGGGCATTTGCAATTTTAGCAGCTTCAATCACCTCTTTCATAGTCGCATGATCCACCCCAAAAGTAATATTATTATAAAACGAATCATTAAATAAAATTGCTTCCTGGTTTACATTTCCCATCAATGCCCGTAAATCTACTAATGTTGTATCCCGGACATCTGTTCCGTCAATAGTGATACTACCCTCTGTAACATCATAAAAACGGGGGATCAAATCCACCAGAGTACTTTTTCCGGAACCTGACTGGCCTACCAAAGCAATGGTTTTTCCTTTGGGAATATCCAGTTTAATTCCTTTTAATACCCAATCTGTCTGATACTTGAACCACACATCATTAAAGGAGATCTTATCTTCCAGATGAATAGGTTTAGGATCTACCGGATCTTTTATATTGCTTTCTGCCATTAAAATCTTATCAATCCGTTGCATAGAAGCAAGTCCTTTTTGAATGGAATACACTGATTTACTAAGATCTTTTGCAGGATTAATGATACTGTAAAAGATTACCAGATAATAGATAAATACAGAAGCATCAATAGAGCTATTGTTACTTAGGATTAATGATCCACCATACCACAAGACAACGGCAATAGTCGCCGTTCCAAGAAACTCACTCATTGGATGGGCCATTTGCTGACGGCGATAAATCCGGTTGGTGGTTCTGCGAAACTGGTCATTAGAAGTTTCAAAACGCTCCTGTATTTTTTTTTCCGCATTAAAAGCCTTGATAATACGTAAGCCTCCCAGTGTCTCTTCGATCTGGCTCATCAGGCCACCCCATTGTTGTTGACCTTCCAGAGAAGTTCGTTTTAATTTCTTTCCCACTTGTCCCATAATATAGCCAGCCAATGGAAGAAGGATAATCACAAAAAGAGTAAGCCGCCAGCTAATTACCAACATGCCGATAAAATAGATAATAATCAGGATCGGATTCTTAAACAGCATATCCAATGAACTCATAATAGACCCCTCTACCTCATTCACATCTCCGGAAACACGTGCAATAATATCTCCTTTACGCTCTTCTGAAAAGAACCCCAGCGGAAGTTCTGTAATCTTTTTATTAATCCTGTTCCGGATATCCCGTACAACTCCGGTGCGAATAGGGATCATCGTAAAAAAAGCCATATACATACTGGCAACTTTCAGAAAAGTCATTACTATCAGATAAATTCCCAATACAACCAGCGTAAAAGAGGCTCCTTTGGTATCAATAATGTCGCTCACATACCAATAGAAATTATTTTTAATGAGAGCAGGTAACTCTTTCATAGCCTCCCATCCGGTTCCGCCAGTACTCCAGGGAATAAATTCATAAACCTGGGTTTCACCTGTTTTAAACAAAATATCCAGTATAGGAACAATCAGGAAAAAAGAGAATAAATTCAGAACAGCTGTCAATATATTAAAGAAGATATTTAATCCCAGATATTTTTTATAGGGAGGAACAAATCGTTTCAGAATGCGGAAAAATTCCTTCATGATTCAAATTAAGTTTACATTAAGGGGTGCAAGTTACTCAATTAAGAGCGTTTTCCGGTTATTTCCTTTTATATTTTGAGATTCTTTTAAATGCAGTGAGATTTTTTTTGAAAAAAAAATGAATCCATATGCAGCGTTTTCAAAGAAGACTTCATCCTTTCTATACATGTCCGTCTATTAAAGATGTATAGATGTGTATAAGTGTGTAAATTATGATGTGTTATCCGGATGTGATTAACTCTTTTTTGAGAGAACAATAACTATTTTGAAACTGTTATTATTACAGGACAGAACTGTAATAATGATTTTTAGGTATTTTATTAATTACAACTAATACAAAAGTAAAAGTATAGGAAAGAATGAAGAAAATGCAAAAACCATTTGTTAGAGCTATTAACTGGGGAATGACTAAACTAATCAGTATATTAGGGTTTGGTTATAATACCTGCGAAAATGCTACCGAAGAATATGGAGTTCCTCATACGGAATTTTCCACAAAAAATAATGTAAGAGAAGCAACTCAGGAACCCGAAATGGACGAACTCCATATAGAGTCTGTCATTTAATTCTAATCAAGTCTAAAAACTCTTTTAATTTAACATGAAAAAACGTCCCGGATTACGGAAACAGCTAGCACTCGAACTATTCAGAAAAATAAAAAAGAACCGTTCTAAATTACATGAATTGCGAACTCTGTTCTGGGAATGTACTCTTCGCTGCAATATCGGATGTAAACACTGTGGAAGTGATTGTCGTGTAAATATGCAGCAACCGGATATGCCTGTAGAAGACTTTCTACAGGTAATAGACATGCTACCTACTTCTGTAGATACCCGCAAAATGATGGTTATTTTTTCCGGGGGGGAACCTTTGGTCAGGGAAGATCTGGAAAAATGCGGTATTGAATTATACAAACGCAGGATTCCGTGGGGAATAGTAACCAATGGGCTGGCCCTGACACGTAAACGACTGGACTCTTTATTAGCGGCCGGAATACATGCGCTTACGATTAGCCTGGATGGTTTTGAAACTTCCCATAATTGGCTGAGAGGACACTCACAAAGTTTTGAAAAAGCGATTATAGCCATTGGCATGTTAATGGAATCCAAAGAAATTACATGGGATGTTGTTACCTGTGTGAACAAAAAAAATATCTATGAACTTCCTGCCTTTAAAGACTTTTTGTTTGAAATGGGTGTAAAAAGATGGCGTTTATTTACCATCTTTCCTGTAGGAAGAGCAGCCAATCTTCCGGAATTACAACTTGACAATCAGGAATTTACCCATTTAATGGATTTTATAAAAGAAGCCCGGGAGGACTATCGCATGAATATCAGTTATGGTTGTGAAGGATTTCTGGGTGATTATGAGACTGAGGTTCGGGATTATATTTTTCAATGTAATGCCGGGATCAATACGGCTTCTATTCTGGCAGACGGTTCCATTTCCGGTTGTCTTAGCATCCGGTCTAATTTCTTTCAGGGAAACATTTATAAAGATAATTTTGCGGACGTATGGGAAAAGAAATTCTTTCCATACAGAAACCGGGAATGGACAAAAAAAGGTAAATGTGCCGATTGCGCTATGTACCGGTATTGCGAAGGAAATGGGATGCATTTATACGATAACGATGAAAACCTCTTAGTTTGCCATTATAACCGGTTGGTTGAATAATTTTTCTATCTTTACTGCCTGCTAATCTAAATAAATAACAACATGAAGAAAACATTCCTATTTTTACCTATTTTATTACTATTGGTATGCCCGGTCATCTCCGGCCAAAACTGCAGTTCACATCCATTAGGTGAATATTGTGAAATGACAGATAACAAACCTCATGACTCTGCTGAGGTATGGGATAAATTAAAACAACCTGTTCAGTTCAGTTGGGGAAGTACAGATATCCGCTATCATAAATTGAATGTCCCTAAGATGAATAAACAATCTTTCTGGCAAACCAAAGGGTGGAAAGGCGAACGGGTGAATGCACAGGCTGTTATCTGGACCAATAAAGAAATTGAAGCCCCTACGATCCGTGTGAGTGATCTCAGAAGTGGATCCGCGATCATTCCCTCTTCTGCTGTTTCTCTTAATTTTGTCCGTTATGTCATGACAGACGAATTAAGCAAAGATGGAACAACCGGATGCGGGCACCGGCCAGATCCGGCTCAATGGGACTCTTCACTGGTTGCAGACATACTTGATATATTACCTCTTCCGGTAATCGAAGCCCGCTCTACACGTCCTGTATGGATGAATGTATGGATACCACAGGATGCCCGTCCGGGAAAATACAAAGGAACTCTGACTCTATCCGGCAAGAATATTCCGGATATGTCTTTACCATTTGAAATTCTGGTACTCAACAGAACACTACCGGCTCCATCTGATTGGGTATTTCATCTGGATTTATGGCAACATCCATATTCTGTAGCTCGTTACTATGAAGTACCTCTGTGGAGTGAAGCACATTTTGACGCAATGCGCCCAATCATGAAACGGTTAGCGGATGCCGGTCAAAAAATCATCACAACCACTATTATGCACAAACCCTGGAACGGTCAGACGTACGATCATTTTGATAGTATGATCTTCCGTATGAAAAAACTGGATGGCAACTGGGAATACGATTATACTATTTTTGATAAATGGGTGGAGTTTATGATGTATGAAATAGGTATAGACAAACAAATCAACTGTTATACTCTGATTCCCTGGGCACTTAGTTTTGATTACTACGACCAGGCCACAAACCGGATACAGTTCGTAGAAGCCAAACCGGGTGATGACGCATATGATGATTACTGGGGATCTTTCCTGAAAGACTTTGCAAAACATCTTCGTCAAAAAGGATGGTTTGATAAAACAACCATCACTATGGATGAAAGAGGATTAGAAGCTATGACAGCCGCGATCAAAGTAATACGTGATGCTGAACCGGCCTTCAAAATTTCTTCAGCAGGTTATTATCATGAAGAAATACAGCATGAGTTATATGAACTCTGCCTGGCCTACGGACATTCTTTTCCTGAAGATGTAAGAGAAGAAAGAAGGGAAGCAGGTAAAATCAGCACTGTTTACACCTGTTGTTCAGAACCTTATCCAAACACATTTACTTTTTCTCCTCCTGCCGAAGCGGCATGGATCGGATGGCATACAATGGCCGGAGATTATGACGGGTATCTTCGTTGGGCTTATAACAGCTGGACAAAAGATCCGTTACGGGATACTCGTTTTCATACCTGGGCTGCCGGAGACTGCTATCTGGTATACCCTGGCAATCGTAGTAGCATTCGTTTTGAACGTCTGATTGAAGGAATTCAGGATTTCGAGAAAATACGTATTTTGAAAGAAGAATTCCAAAGAAAAGGAAATCAATCGCAACTCCAGAAACTAAATCAGATAGTCTCTCAATTTATGCCGGATAACTTCTCAAAAGAACATACTGAAAAAATGATCAAAGAAGCCAGAGTTCTTCTGAATTCTTATTGATTTAAATAAAAATGCAGATTGTGTAGAGTAAATTCTAACACAATCTGCATTCTTTGTATAGTATATAAACCTAATTTCCGGCTTACTTTTCGCGTACAAAAATATTGATGGGTGTCCCTGTAAAATCCCAGTTTTCCCGTATCTTATTCTCCAGAAAACGTTTATACGGATCTTTAATCCATTGAGGAAGATTACAGAAGAAAACAAATGAAGGTACTGATCCGGCCGGTAATTGAGTAATATATTTAATTTTAATATATTTTCCCTTCCAGGCAGGAGGAGGAGTATGTTCTATGATAGGAAGCATTACCTCATTCAGTTTTGCAGTAGAAATACGTTTCTTGCGGTTTTCATAGACTTCCTTAGCCGTTTCCAATACTTTAAAAATACGCTGCTTTGTAAGTGCAGAAATAAAGATTATCGGAAAATCAGTAAAAGGGGCAAGCCGTTGACGAATAGTCTCCTCATAGAATTTAATTGCCTTTTGGCTTTTATCTTCTACCAGGTCCCATTTATTCACACATACCACCAATCCTTTTCCATTCTTTTGTATCAATGAGAATATATTCAAATCCTGACTTTCTATTCCCCGGGTTCCGTCCAGCATCAATACACACACATCCGAATTTTCAATAGCGCGAATAGAACGGATCACAGAATAATATTCCATATCCTCATTCACTTTTCCCTTTTTCCGTATGCCGGCAGTATCTACCAGATAGAAATTGAGCCCGAATTTATTATAATGAGTATAAATAGAATCCCGGGTCGTGCCGGCAATATCCGTTACAATGTGCCGGTCCTCACCAATGAATGCATTCACAAGAGAGGATTTCCCGGCATTGGGTCTACCTACTACCGCTATACGGGGTAATTCGTCCAACAATTCTTCCGGAGTTTCCTCTGGCAACAGACTAACAATCTTATCCAGCAAATCGCCCGTACAGGATCCATTAATCGCCGACACACAAAAGGGATCCCCTAATCCCAATGAATAAAATTCAGCAGATAATGGATGCATCTCAAAATTATCAGCTTTATTAGCAGCTACAACGATCGGCTTTTTAGATCTGCGAAGAATTTTTGCAACATCCATATCAAGATCTGTTAATCCATTCATCACATCCACCACAAACATAATTACATCTGCTTCTTCAATAGCAATCTGTACCTGTTTATTGATCTCGCCTTCAAAAATATCATCAGAATTAAGGACCCAACCACCTGTATCTACCAGGGAAAACTCCTTTCCACTCCAATCTACTTTACCATACTGCCGGTCACGAGTAGTCCCGGCCTCTTCGTTTACAATCGCCTGACGGGTTTGAGTCAACCGATTGAATAAAGTCGATTTTCCAACATTGGGTCTCCCCACTATTGCCACCAGATTTCCCATATTATTTTTCCTGATTAAAACGGATATCTCAATCCAGCCGATATCCGAAGTTCTTTAATAAATTGTCGCGATTTCGCCAGTCTTTTTCAACCTTCACAAACATTTCCATAAAAACTTTCTTTTCAAAGAAACGCTCTATATCTTTTCTGGCCATCGCACCTACTTTTTTTAAGGCCTGACCTTTGTGTCCGATAATGATTCCTTTCTGGGTATCTCGTTCGACAATGATCAATACTTTAATATGAATCAAATCCTCCTCTTCTTTAAATTCTTCTACCACTACTTCTGTAGCATAGGGAATCTCTTTCTGATAGTAGAGCAGGACCTTTTCCCGGATAATTTCGGTTACAAAAAACCGGGCTGGTTTATCTGTCAACGCATCCTTCTCAAAATAAGGAGGAGAATCAGGGAGCAAAGCTTCCACACGCTGTTTTACATAATCAATATTAAAATTTGACAACGCTGATATTGGAATAATTTCAGCATTAGGCAACAACTCTTTCCAATGAGCAGCCAACTCTTCCAGAGCAGTCTGGTTAGTCTGGTCAATTTTATTGATAAGCAATAAGACCGGACATTCAACTTTCTGGACCTTAAGAAGAAAATCTTCATGTTTATCAATTTTTTCCACTACGTCTGTTACATATAACAGAACATCTGCATCACCTAACGCAGACTGGGAAAAATTCAACATAGATTCCTGCAGTTTATAATTTGGACGTAAAACACCAGGAGTATCAGAATACACAATTTGCATCTCCTCTGTATTTACAATTCCTAATATACGGTGACGGGTAGTCTGTGCTTTGGAAGTAATGATCGAAATTCGTTCACCCACCAAGCGATTCATTAATGTAGATTTTCCGACATTCGGATTTCCTACAATATTTACAAACCCGGATTTATGCTTTTTTTCCGTCATATCCCCATTTGAGGTAAACTGCTCCCCAGGTAAACCCAGCACCAAATGCAGTTAAGATAATATCATCTCCTTTTTTTAGCTGGTCTTCATATTCCCATAAGCATAAAGGAATAGTCCCGGCACTTGTATTTCCGTATTTCTGGATATTGATCATTACTTTATCAGCAATTCCCAAACGGTTAGCGACCGCGTCAATAATACGCAGATTCGCCTGATGAGGTACTACCCAATCCAGATCCTCTTTCTTTAAACCATTCTTCTCTACAATTTCTAAAGATACTGCAGCCATATAAGATACCGCATGTTTAAATACATACTTACCATCCTGATATACATAATGCATATGGTTATCAACAGTCTCGTGAGAAGACGGATAAGCAGATCCTCCTCCTTTCATGATCAGGTGGGATAAACCACTACCATCCGTTTTTAAAATTGTATCGATAATACCTACCGGCTCAGTCGTTGGCTCAAGCAAAACCGCACCACAACCATCTCCAAATAAAGGACAGGTATTACGGTCAGTATAATCAGTAATAGAAGTCATTTTATCACCAGATACCAATACAATTTTTTTATAGCGTCCGGAACGGATATAATTTGCAGCCGTTTCCAAACCATATAAAAAGCCTGAACATGCCCCTTGCAAATCAAACGTCATTGCATTTACACATCCGGTATTATAAGCAATAACAGATGCAGTCGTAGGAAAACCAAAATCCGGAGTGGTGGAAGAACAAAGAACAACTTCTATTTCTTCCGGATTCACACCCGTTTTCTCAAGTAATTGCTGTACTGCCCGTATACCCATATAAGAAGTTCCTTTTCCTTCTCCTCTCAATATTCGTCTTTCTTCAATACCAACCCGTGTTCGGATCCATTCATCACTGGTATCCACTAATTGGGAAATATCTTCATTAGTCAAAATATCTTCCGGGACATATCCCCCTATACCGGATATAACTGCATTTATCTTCTCCATATATAAATCTAAAAAATTGACCTAATAATAAATTAGAAAATAGCCCTAAACATATATTTAGGGCTATTTTCTTTCGCTCATCAAACCAATTCCGGTTTTAATAACTTATACAGCAGCTTGTTTTTCGATTGCTAACTTTCCTCTATAATAGCCACAATCACCACATACTGTATGGTAGATATGCCATGCTCCACAATTGGGGCAAATAGCCATTGTAGGGGTTACAGCCTTATCGTGAGTTCTTCTCTTGGCTGTTCTTGATTTTCCTTGTCTTCTTTTAGGATGTGCCA
>JAJQES010000418.1 GCA_021201565.1 Tannerellaceae bacterium | reverse complement strand
TTTTGATTCTTCTGAGGAATATTTACATCCACTACCTCCTATTAATATTAGTAGTAAGAGATATAATTTAATATTTGGTATCATTTATACTGAATTATAGTTAGTTCATACGTAGGTGAATTTTGCTGAAATATAAGAATAAATCTAATAGGATTGATGTTTATATATTTTTTATCAATAGAAAGAGAAGTATCGATTTGAATAATTATCATAATGAATAAAACAAGTATGGTAAAGTATTCCTGTTCCCGGATCTTCAAATGAGTATTGCCTGTGAATCAACTTATCCTTATTCAGAGAGTTAGAAAACTATATGTAAGATTAATACTATCTTTGTAACAAATAGTTATATCCATGAAAAAGCTTGTAGCCATTCTGTGTCTGATTCTTTTATTTGTGTCTTGTCAGTCTAAACCTCATCCGGTTACTTCCCGGGAATGTGTTTTGGATAGTATTTCCTATGTGCATGATAGTATTTGTTATCATATTGAACAGCTACCCCGTTTGTGTGAAGAGTTGAATATGCAGGGACAAATGGTGGATATTGGGGATTGCCGGTTGTATTGTGAGGTGGCGGGTAAAGGAACGCCTCTTGTAGTGATAAACGGAGGTCCCGGAGGTTCACACCATTGTTTTCATCCCTGGTTTACTGAAGCTGAAAAGTTTTGCCGGGTCATTTATTATGATCAACGGGGGTGTGCACAGTCTGATTATGAACCGGGTGAAGAGGGATATTCCTTCCGGCAGGCCATGGAAGACCTGGATAAGTTGCGGGAACAGTTGGGGATAGACCAGTGGGTTGTTTGCGGATATTCCTACGGAGGAGCGCTGGCACAATATTATACGGCTAACCATCCCGAACGGGTCAAAGGGATGGTCTTAATGGGGCCGGCTCTTATGCCCCGGACGATTTTTACCGGTGGAAGCCGGCAACAGATGTTTATATCTGCTGAAGAAAGAGAGCGTATTCAGGAATTGTATACGTTATATAGAGACGGGAAAATAGATATTACTCAGCTTCTTTATAATAAAGAAATAAACGGTGACTGGAAACGGCAGCATTTTTATAAACCTACATACGAAGAGAGTGTGCGTTCTGCTTTGTATGAATGGGTCCACGATGATACTTTCCGGGAAGGACTGTCTGCATATAGCCAGTATGATTTGAGTAAGGTTTTTGTAGATATGCCTATTCCTACTCTGATTTGTGAAGGTAAATGGGATCTGACCTGGACACCGAAAAAAACAGAGGTCATACAACGTATTCATCCGGAAGGCGAGTTGGTTGTATTTGAACGGGCAGGACACAGCGTTTTTAGTGAAGACCCCGGACAATTCTTTCCTCTTTTAAAACGGTTTGTAAAATCATTAGATACTCCATCCGGTGAAGAGATCCGGACATGGAAAGAATATGCAGCCGGGATCCTCCAGCCACAGGAGAAACTGTTTGCGAGGGAAAAGAAATATCTTCAACTCATCGAAAAGGAAGGAGTCAGGAAAGCTATTGAATATTATGAAGCCTTCCGCCGGGATTCCGCGGAGGTGGCTTTATTTACAGATGGAGATATTAATAATGTAGCGTATGGTTTTCTGCAACAGGGAAATCCGGAGATTTGTATAATGCTCAGCCATCTTATTCTCCGGGAATATCCGGAATCTATTGACGCCTATGAGAATTTGGGAGATGCGTATGTGAAGTTAGAGGATACAGAACAGGCAAGGATATATTATGAAAAGGTGCTGGCATTAAATCCGAACCGGAGCTGGACAAAAAATGCGTTGGCTTCTTTGAACAAGCCGGATAAAGAATGAATTACCCTTTTTCCCGTTTCCTGTACTCTTTGGGAGCCATGCCCATGATCTTTGTAAAGATCCGGCTGAAATAGTAGGGATCCTCATACCCGATCTTATGGCAGATCTGGTTTATTTTCAAATCGGTAAAGTCCAGGTACTGGCATCCTTGCTGAATGCGTAAATTATTTAGATAAGAGATAGGAGAGGAGCCTGTCTGTTTCTGGAAGAATGTGGAAAAGTAGGTAGTTGATAATCCGGCTGCCCGGGCTATATCATCTACCAGAATCTTCTTCCCCAGGTTTTCCCGCATAAAATGGATGGCATAGGTGATTACGTCCCTGCTTTTATCCTCTTCTCCTGTATATTCTCCCCGGAATTGAGAAAGATAATAGGTGGAGGATAGAAAGTATTGCAGATGGATACAGGCAAATTCCAGATTTATAGACATGAAACAACACAATAAAGGTTTTATCTATTTTATCTGTTTGGTCTCTGCTATGGGCGGCCTGTTATTTGGGTACGACTGGGTGGTGATCGGAGGTGCGAAACCCTTTTATGAACAGTTTTATCATATCGCAGATACACCTTTCCTGCAAGGATGGGCAATGAGTATCGCATTGCTCGGCTGTCTGATTGGTGCGGTTTCTGCCGGTATATTGGCAGACCGGTACGGCAGAAAGAGACTTCTTATCCTTGCCGCTGCCATTTTCCTTCTCTCTGCTTACTGGACAGGTATGGCTGATACTTTTACCTCTTTTTTACTGGCGCGCTTTGTGGGGGGGATTGCTATTGGGATTGCCTCTGATCTCTCCCCGATGTATATCGCAGAAGTTTCTCCCGCCAAAATAAGAGGAAAACTGGTGTCGTTAAATCAATTGACCATTGTGGTGGGTATTCTGGGCGCGCAAATCGTTAACTGGCTGATCGCGGAAAAAGTACCGGTAGAATTTACTCCAGAACAGATCCTTCACTCCTGGAATGGCCAGTGGGGATGGAGATGGATGTTCTGGGCGGAAGCATTTCCGGCAGCGGTTTTTCTTCTGATGGTCTTTTTTATACCTGAAAGTCCCCGTTGGCTTGGTATGAAAGGAAAGATAGGGGAGGCCACTTCTGTCCTCTCCCGGATTGGGGGTGCTGTGTATGCCAAACAGGAAATGAGTCTGTTACAGCAGAACCTGTCCGGTGGAGAGGGGCATGGAAAAATGAAAGTCCTGTTAAGTAAGCCTTTCCGCAAAGTCCTGGTGATCGGTTTATTTATCGCGGTGTTCCAACAATGGTGCGGAACCAATGTGATCTTTAATTATGCACAGGAGATTTTCCAGTCTGCCGGATTTGCCCTGGATGATATACTCTTTAATATTGTAGTAACAGGAATTGCCAATCTGGTCTTTACGTTTGTCGCCATTTTTACGGTGGATAAACTGGGACGCCGGGCATTGATGTTACTGGGAGCCGGAGGGTTATCCGGGATTTACCTGATCCTGGGAAC
Source organism: Tannerellaceae bacterium (assembly GCA_021201565.1). Lineage (GTDB taxonomy): Bacteria > Bacteroidota > Bacteroidia > Bacteroidales > Tannerellaceae > UBA4116. Next base: position 8,141 of record JAJQES010000418.1, on the reverse strand, counting down.
GTGCTACTTCTTTGAAGTCAGTGGTTGGTTTATGGTGGCTTTGGTGGTGTTGGCTATTGGCTGTTATGCTATGTCACTGGGACCTGTTACCTGGGTATTGCTTTCTGAGATTTTCCCCAATGCCGTCCGGGGAGTAGCTATGGCGACAGCCACCTTTGCTTTATGGGTGGGTTGCTTTACTCTAACTTATACTTTCCCGATCATGAATAGCTGGCTGGGCAGTAGTGGCAGTTTCTGGATCTACTCTTTTATTTGTGCAGCCGGCTTTTTATTCCTGTACAGGAATTTGCCGGAGACAAAGAACAGGTCACTGGAAGAGCTGGAAGAAGAACTTATTGACAATAAATAATCTTTATAAATTCACAATCAGTCTGATATATGTTGTACCTGCTTTTTGGACCGGTCTGAGCAGGCGGAAACAAACGAATTCAATAAACAAAGAAGAGACAAAAAATGGAAAAAATAACATCCTGGTTAATACAACCCACTGTACATACTCCGGGTGAGGTACGGGCCTGGGCCGAAGATATGCTGTTGCCAACTTATGAGACCGGAGAAGAAGAGAAAAATCCCATGTTCCTTGAGAAACGTGTCTATCAGGGAAGTTCCGGTGCTGTGTATCCTTATCCGGTGGTTGAAAAGATTTTTGATGAGAAGAAAGATAAAAAATACCGTGCCCTTTTTCTGGAAAATATATACCTGAAAATAATGATCCTGCCTGAATTGGGCGGACGGGTACAGATGGCATACGATAAGGTCAAAAAACGTCATTTTGTGTATTACAATCAGGTGATTAAGCCGGCCCTCGTAGGGTTGACCGGTCCCTGGATATCGGGTGGAATCGAATTTAACTGGCCTCAGCATCACCGTCCCAGTACTTATCTTCCTACGGATAGTTTGATTGAAGAAAATCCGGACGGAAGTAAAACCGTTTGGTGTAATGAGGTGGAACGGATGTTCCGCACCAAAGGAATGCAGGGCTTTACATTACATCCGGATAAAGCCTATCTTGAGATAAAAGTAAAGGTGTATAACCGTACTCCTTTTCCGCAGACTTTCCTGTGGTGGGCCAATCCGGCAGTCGTGGTGAATGATACCTATAAATCGGTTTTCCCACCGGATGTACATGCTGTGTTTGACCATGGCAAACGGGCTGTATCGGGTTTCCCCATAGCAACGGGTGAATATTATAAACAGGATTACTCTGCCGGGGTAGATATTTCCAAATATAAAAACATTCCGGTGCCGACTTCCTATATGGCAATCAAGTCCAACTATGATTTTGTCGGAGGATATGATGATGGTGTAGAAGCCGGCCTGTTGCATGTGGCTGATCATCATATTTCGCCGGGAAAGAAACAGTGGACCTGGGGGAATGGTGACTTTGGGGTAGCCTGGGATCGTAACCTGACGGATGAGGATGGACCTTATATTGAGTTGATGACAGGAGTTTATACGGATAATCAACCGGATTTTTCGTGGCTCCAACCCTATGAGGAAAAATCCTGGGTACAATATTTTATGCCGTATACAGAGGTAGGGTACGTAAAGAATGCAACCAAAGATCTGATCGTAGGTCTGCACCCGGATGGTGAACATGTAGAGGTCATTGTGTATGCAACAGGTCGTTATTCCGGTTTGCAGGTAGTTCTTAAAAAGCAGGATGGACAGATTGTATCAGAGATCACTACGGATATGGATCCCGCTCACCCGTTCCGTACTTCTATCTCTGTTCCCGGCGTAAAAGAGCATGACTTGCTCCTGGAAGTGTATGGCGCGGATGGCAAACGGATGATCAGTTACAAAGGAGAGAAGGAAGAGATCAAACCGGTTCCGGACCCGGCCAAAGCCGCTTTGGACCCGGAAGAGATTGCTTCTATGGAGCAGTTGTTCCTGACCGGGTTGCACCTGGAACAATACCGGCATGCCACGTATAACCCCCTGGATTACTACCGGGAAGGGCTGGTCCGTGAACCGAAGGATATCCGGTGTAATAACGCAATGGGTTTATTGCTCATGCGAAGAGGTAAGTTTGCCGGGGCTCAACCCTATTTCCAAAAAGCGATTGACACGCTGACGGAGCGGAGTCCGAACCCGTATGACGGAGAACCCTTTTACAATCTGGGATGGTCCCTGAAAATGCAGGGACACTATGAAGAAGCCTATTCGGCGTTTTATAAATCAACCTGGAATGCGGCCTGGAAAGATCCCGGATTTTATGCATTGGCGCAGATTGCAGCTATCCGGCAGGAGTGGGAACTGGCGTTGGAACATGTAGAGGCCAGTCTGGTTCGTAACTGGCATAACCATAAAGCCCGGCAGTTAAAAGCCTCTCTGCTCCGGAAGTTGGATCGAACAGCAGAGGCGCTGGCCTGGATAGAAGCCTCTCTGGAAATAGATAAATTCAATATGGGGTGTTACTTTGAGAAGTATTTACTAACTCATGCACAGGCTGATCTTCAGGTAATGAATGAACTTATGCGCGGCTGGGTACATGGGTATATTGAATATTCCCTGGACTATGCCGGAGCAGGACTCTATGAAGAGGCCCGGCTTTTCCTTTCACAGTGTATAAAAGAAGAGGCCTCTGTTTATCCTATTGTGTATTATGCATTGGGATATTATGCTTCCTGCAATGGAGAACCGGAAAAAGCAGTTACTTATTACCGCAAAGCATCTGCCCAGTCTCCGGATAAATGCTTCCCTAACCGGATAGAAGAGGTGCTTATTTTACAGGATGCGCTGAGAGTAAATCCGGAGGATGCCAGGGCATGGTATTATCTCGGGAACTTCTGGTATGCTTCCCGGCAGTATGAAGATGCGGTGGCGTGTTGGGAAAGATCTGCCCGGATTGACCGTACCTATCCTACGGTCTTACGGAACCTGGCCCTGGCTTATTACAATAAATTCAATGAGAAATCAAAGGCTCTGGCCTGTATGGAAGAGGCCTTCGCTCTTGATACAACCGATGCCCGTTTGTTGATGGAACTCGACCAGTTATATAAAAAGATGCATACCGGACACCGGCAACGGCTGGCGTTTCTGGAAGCCCATCTGCCTTTGGTGGAACAACGGGATGATCTTTTCATTGAACGGATCACTCTCTATAATCAGTTGGGAGAGTATGAAACGGCCAAAGAACTGGCCGGACAACGCACCTTCCATCCATGGGAAGGGGGAGAAGGAAAGATCACCGGGCAATATGTCCTGTGTCGTGTAGAGCTTGCCAAAAAAGCGATCGCGGAGAAAAGGTATGAGGACGCCCTTGCTCTATTGAAAGAAACCGACTTTTATCCCTTAAACCTCGGAGAAGGCAAACTGGCCAATGCAGAGGAAAATGAGGTGGATTATTACAAAGGAATTGCTTATGCAGGTCTTGGAGATACCGTAACTGCCCGGATAAGTTTCCTCAAAGCTACCGAAGGTTCCAAAGAGCCGGTACAGGCTTTTTTCTATAATGACCAGCAACCGGATAAAATATTCTACCAGGGACTCGCCTGGCGTGAACTGGGTGAAGAAGATAAGGCGAGGGGGTGTTTTAATAAACTGATTTCGCATGGCCGGAAACATCTGTTTGATATATGCAAAATTGATTATTTTGCCGTATCATTGCCGGACCTGACGATCTGGGATGAAGATCTGAATATACGTAACCTGGTCCATTGCTACTATGTAATGGCGTTAGGCCATAGCGGACTTGGGAATGATATCCTGGCAAATAAGTATTACGATAAGGTGAAAGAACTGGATCCGAATAAACAGGTTTTAAGAAAATAGATTTAATACTAAAATACCATGAAACATTTTCTTTTATTGTCACTGGTTTTAGCGTGTTGTTTTTCCTGCCAGTCAACGGAAAGAGACGCACTGGATATTTCAGGAGAGTGGACGGTCGGACTGGATAGTCTGGACAACGGACTGGAAAGGGGCTGGCAGGCAAAAGCGTTTTCCCAATCTATGAGATTGCCGGGCACGACGGATGATGCCGGACTGGGGATCCCCAATGGGTTACAACCGGCGTTGGAAAAACCTCAGTTGCTACATCTCACCCGGAAACATAGTTATCTGGGGGCTGCCTGGTACAGCCGTACAATTAAACTACCGGAACGGATGAAAGGGAAAGATTTTATCCTGAAACTTGAACGGATAATCTGGAAAACAGACGTCTGGATAGATGGGCAACAGGTTCCGGGATCCAATACCAGCCTGGTTGCTCCCCATTACTTTGATCTGACACCTTTCATCAACCCCGGTAAGGAACAGCGGATCACTATCCGGGTGGACAACCGTAAATTGTATGACATTAGTGTGGATAACCTGGCGCATGCGTACACAAATGATACACAGATCATCTGGAATGGAGTGATAGGAGAGATGGAGATCGAAGCGGTTGACCCGGTACGTATTGACCGGATCCGGATAGATCCGGATATCTATACCGGGAAGATTTCCGTTCAGCTGGAAATTGTGAATTCAATGCCCGGACAGATCGAAAAAGGAGAATTATCGCTGGCCATCCGTTCTAAAAACGGCACAGGTTCTTTCCCGGTAAAGAAGGAAGAGGTTCAACTGAATCCATCTTCCGGCACTTTTACGACGGAAGTTGAGATGGGACCGGAGGCGAAACTCTGGGATGAATTCAACCCACATCTGTATGAAGTCACAGCTACCCTAAGGACAAAGAGCACGCATTCTGTAAAAACAGCGGATTTTGGTTTGCGGCAGATAGCCGGAAATGTTTCAACCCTGTTGATCAATGACCATCCAGTCTTTTTACGGGGTACGCTGGAATGTAATATCTTTCCACTCACCGGACATCCTCCTATGGATAAAGAAGGGTGGAAAAAAGTCTTTGGTGCCGCCCGCGAATGGGGCTTGAATCACCTGCGTTTTCACTCCTGGTGTCCTCCGCGTGCTGCCTTTGAAGTGGCCGATGAAATGGGTTTTTATTTGCAGGTTGAATTACCTGCCTGGACACTGGCCATCGGACAGGACCAGGCAACAACTGATTTCCTGTATGCAGAGGCTGAACGGATGATCCGGGAATATGGCAATCATCCCTCTTTCTGTTTCTGGAGCCTTGGCAATGAGTTACAGGGAGATATGTCTGTACTTTCCGGTTTGCTGGATCATCTGAAACAAAAAGACAACCGGCATCTGTATACAACGACTTCTTTTACGTTTGAGGCCGGACATGGAGCATGGCCCGAACCCAATGATGACTTCTTTATTACTCAGTGGACGAAGAAAGGCTGGGTAAGAGGCCAGGGCGTATTCAATAGTGCGCCCCCTGCGTTTGATAAAGACTATTCCGCTTCTACGGAAGGTATTCCGGTACCCCTGGTCACGCATGAGATCGGACAGTATGCCGTTTACCCTAATCTGAAAGAGATCTCTAAGTACACGGGTGTATTGGACCCCCTGAATTTTAAAGCAATAAAAAAAGACCTGGAACAAAAAGGACTTCTTCATAAAGCGGATGATTATACAACCGCTTCCGGCAAGTTGGCTGCTTTGCTCTATAAGGAGGAAATTGAGAGAGCTTTGAAAACAAAAGAGATCAGTGGTTTTCAATTGTTAGACCTACATGATTTCCCGGGACAGGGGACCGCGCTGGTTGGTTTGTTGGATGCTTTCTGGGATAGCAAAGGGGTGATTGACGCTTCCGGTTTCAGGGAATTCTGTTCCTCTGTTGTTCCTCTTTTAAGTTTTCCCAAAGCGGTTTATTTGAATGATGAGGTATTTACCGCCCGGATTGATTTGAGTAATTACCTGGGAAGAGAACTGAAACAACAACAGGTAGAATGGAAAATAGTGAATGAAAAAGGAGAAAGTATGCATACCGGTGAAACGACCTGTGATCTGATGCAGGGATATAATACTTCCCTTGCGGAATTCACCGCTTCCTTATCAACCATAACAAAAGCCTCAAAATTAACTGTCCAGGTTCAGGTCAAAGATACGGACTACCGTAACCACTGGCATATCTGGGTATATCCGGCCCGGCCGCAAGTACCTAAAGGGGATGTCTTTATTACACGAGACCTGCAGGAAGCCTATTCACTGGTGAGCCGGGGAAATAAAGTCCTGTTCACACCGGACTGGAAAAAGACAAAAGGCCTGGAAGGAAAATTTGTCCCGGTGTTCTGGAGTCCTGTCCACTTCCCCAGACAAGCCGGTTCCATGGGGTTGTTGTGTGATCCGGCTCATCCGGCTTTCCATGATTTCCCTACGGATATGCATACCGACTGGCAATGGTGGGACCTGGCCATTCACTCAACAACTGTACAGGTTGATAGTATTTGCGGAGGTACTCCTCTGGTAGAAGTAGTGGATAATTTTACAAATAACCGCCGGTTGGCTATTGTCTATGAAGGAAGTATCCTGAAAGGTAAACTGCTGATAGCGACCTGTGACCTGTATACGGATTTGGATAACCGGCCGGTTGCCAGGCAACTGTTGATCTCGCTGTTAAACTACATGAATAGTGATGAGTTCGCTCCCGAACCCATTCAAAATCCACAGATACTAAAATCGGTTTTTGAACCAAAAGGGGAGACTAATACCAAAGCAGCTGCTACAAGTATTTATTAAAGATACATGATTGGAATGCCGGATGTTATGAATCCTGTAAGATCCTTCCGGCATTCCAATTAAAAAATCTGTGTAATCCCGGTAACTTTAGGTCTTATAGCCTGGGATGTACACCCGTATTGCCTCCTCCACGTAAAGTCAAATCTACCGGTTTGTTGGTTTTCCAGTTTCCTCCTGTGAAGTCAGGTACTTCGATGGAGTTGGATTTATTGGCGGCAGACCAGATGCTCAGGGGAGTCATGGATGACCAAAGGGCGGCATCATACACATCCATATCCTGCGGTAGTCCGTTACGCAAACAGTCAATCATACGCCAGTCCATGATAAAATCCATGCCACCATGTCCGCCGATCACCTTTGCCACATCTGCGATGTGTTTTACCATCTCCGGTGTGTACTTTTCCTCCAGCTCTTTCAATTCCGCTTCATTTATATACTCATGGCCAAATGTGATACGTCCCGGTTCCGGATATTTCTGAGCAAAGCCTTTTGTGCCGCTAACCAGATGAATCCGGCTGTAAGGACGTGGGCTTGACGTGTCATGCTGTAGCATGATGGTCTTTCCTTTGTGGGTTTTAATAACCGATATATTCATATTGCCACGATAATTTTTCTGCGCCATTGGTTTGTAATAATCATTTTCTTTAGATAAGGTTTCAGCCCATTTCTTCAGCATAAAATCATCGGACGACATGGAGGTCAGATATTCCATTTTGTCTCCCCGGTTGACATCCAATACCCAGCAAACGGGTCCCAGGCCGTGTGTCGGATAGGGATTGCCGTGTTCCAGGTTGCCTCTCCAGCGCCATTGTTCATAGTCACCTTTAAAACGTGGCGGACGTCCGAACATGTCTCTGAGCAGGTCATGTATATAGGCCCCTTCTGTATGTATAACCTCACCGAAAAGACCTTTCTGAGCCATATTGACTGTCAGAATTTCAAAGAAGTCATAACAGCAATTCTCTAACTGGATACAATGGCGGCGGGTTCTCTCGGAAGTCTCTACCAATTGCCAGCACTCTTCCATTGTGACAGCAGCAGGTACTTCTATGGCTACATGTTTTCCACACTCCATGGCATAGAGTGCCATCGGTGTGTGCCACTCCCAGGGACTTACAATATATATAAGATCTATATCCTCCTGCTCACAGAGTTGCTTCCAGGCATATTCGTTTCCGTAATACTCTTTGGCTGCCCGGCGGTTTTTATTTTTCAGGGATTCCTGGTTGTTTTTCACAGCTTTCTCCCGCAGATCACATAAGGCAGTAATCTCTACCTGTTGCATGTTCAGCATCCGGTTAACAGCCCAGGAGCCGCGGGAACCCAGGCCTATATATCCGATTCGTACTTCCGGTATAGCAGGAGCCGCATATCCGCACATATTAAATAATTGCTTTCTGTTTTTGGCTTTTAATTGGTTGTTTTTGATGGCAGCTTCAATTTCTCCGTTTGAATGAGCGAACGCATCTAATCCGGACAATGCCAATCCTCCACTCACTAAGGAGGTTTTCAGAAAATTCCTACGATTGATATTCATGATCTTAAAA
>JAJQES010000176.1 GCA_021201565.1 Tannerellaceae bacterium | reverse complement strand
AAAATAAAACTTATTTATACTGTATCATTTTACTGATATACTTACCTACAATATCAAATTCCAGGTTTATAACTGTTCCTTTTTCGATCCGGCAGAAATTAGTATTATCATGGGTATAGGGAATGATAGCCACTTCAAAGCCATTATCCCGTGAATTACAGACAGTCAGACTCACCCCATTGACACATACCGAGCCTTTTTCCACAGTCATATATCCCTGTTGGGCCATCTCTTTGTCGAACTCATATTCAAAGGTATAATACCAGCTTCCGTCCGCCTCTCTTACATTAGTACAAACAGCAGTCTGGTCCACGTGTCCCTGTACAATATGGCCATCCAGACGCCCGTTCATTACCATACTCCGCTCCAGGTTCACCAGATCTCCAACTTTCAACAACCCCAGATTAGAACGTTCCAAGGTTTCTTTAATAGCAGTCACCGTATAAGTTTCATCCGTCAGACTAACTACAGTCAGGCACACTCCATTATGAGACACACTCTGGTCTATTTTAAGTTCATGTACAAATGAACATTTCATCGTCAGATGAATATTACCTTTATCCTGTTCTATCGCTGTTACTACAGCTGCCTCTTCTACAATTCCTGAAAACATATTGAACATGTATTAAATGAATACTCCTGAAATACAAAGGTACAAAATATAAAACAAAAAAAGAGAGCACCTAAGCTACTCTCTTTTCCTTTGAATTATTTTACTGACATTATTTTGCCTGTTCCAGTTGCAATGTTTTAGTTGTCTGGTCGCATACTTCCGTCGGGCCAAAGTACTGGATCGGACCCGGATATACATATTCTGTATTAACCGCCCAGTTTTCACGGTTAGCAGCAAATGTTTTGAAAGGAGCACCATCCAGTTTCACCAATGCTTTCTGAATAACCGGTTTCATTTCCCCATGGCGTCTTTCCATATTCATCATCATCGTTACAGGAATACCACCCGCAATCCACTGGTCAGCCGGAGCTGTTGTGTTACGTACAGAGGACATATAGCCTGTTTTACCTGCATTGATCAGACAAGAAGCAGTGTAACCTAATGAATAGCAATAGTCTGCATCGTAGTTAGAAGGAGCTGCACAACGTCCTTCGTATCCGAAGAAATGTACCTGGCTGGCAAATTTACCTTTATATTTACCTTCTGCTTTCCATTCTGCCAAACGGTTACCAACCATTTCCGCCAACAGTTTTTCAGTCTCAATCAGTGAAACCTGTACGTTACCGTGCGGGTCACGGTCCAGCGACAACTGACGGGCTACACCTTCCGGCAGACTGGCATACAACTCTGAATTTTCTTTAGACAGTTTGCTGATGATGTAAGCACGTTGTTCCGTTTTATCAATCTGTTTGAATTCCGCTTCATTATGAGCCAGGAAGTCATTCAGTTCAGCGATCAGGTTCTTCATAGCCGGAATAAACTCGATCAAACCTTCCGGAATCAATACAGTACCAAAATTGTTACCGTTTTCCGCGCGTGTTGCCACCACAGAAGCGATATAATTTACCACATCATCCAGTGATTGGTTTTTTGCTTCCACTTCTTCCGAAATAATACATACATTCGGTTGAGTCTGCAAAGCACATTCCAGTGCGATGTGAGAAGCTGAACGTCCCATCAGTTTGATAAAATGCCAGTATTTACGTGCTGAATTACAATCCCGTTCAATATTACCGATCACTTCCGAATAGACTTTACAAGCTGTATCAAAACCAAAAGAAGTTTCAATCACCTCATTTTTCAGGTCACCGTCAATGGTTTTCGGACAACCGATCACCTGCACGCCGGCACCAATAGCTTTATAATACTCCGCCAATACACACGCGTTGGTATTAGAGTCGTCGCCACCGATAATTACCAGTGCTTTAATATTAAGTTGTTTCAGGATTTCCAGACCCTTATCATATTGTTCTTTTGCTTCCAGTTTAGTACGGCCTGAACCGATCATATCAAACCCACCTGTATTACGGTATTCATCAATAATATCAGCAGTCAGCTCCATATAATTATGATCTACCAGCCCCCCAGGTCCCAGGATAAATCCATACAGACGCGAATCTTTATTGGCAGCTTTGATACCGTCAAAAATACCTGCGATCACATTGTGTCCGCCGGGAGCCTGACCACCTGACAGGATAACACCCACGTTCACAGCAGGTAATTCCTGAGGAGCATCTGCCGGTTCAAAAGTAATAACCGGCATTCCATACGTGTTAGGAAACAATTTTTTGATCTCTTCCTGGTCGGCTACTGATTGGGTCATTTCACCGTCAACGGCTTTTACCGCACCTTTCAACGCAGCAGGCACTTTGGGTTGATAGGCTGCTCTTGCAATTTGTAAAGCACTCTTTGTCATTTCTTACTTTGATTTATTTAGAAATTAAAACTTTCCTGAATTCATATAAGTCGCACAAAGATCGCTTTTTTTATTCAAATATGAAAGCACATAAAAGAACAGATAACTTCTTAACAGGGAGGCAAATGTGAATAATATTGAAAATTCACAACTATTCCTTTTCTAAAATAATTGAAATAGAATAACTTCGTACCCTAAATAAGAAATTCAATTATTAAATCCGTCATCGAATGAAAAAATATGTTCTTCTCGCTATGTCAGTGATACTTATAGCAGGATGTTCCGGAAAACATCAAAGCTATGAGATAAAAGGAAAAGTAAATAATCCGGACCTAAATAATAAATATGTATATCTGTATGAATATGGAGTGGAAAACCCGGTAGCCCTGGACAGTGTATTGGTGCAAAACGGAACCTTCACTTTTACAGGTCAACAGGAGACTCCGGTGTTACATTCGGTTCGTTTTCACGAAAGTGAAATTCCTTTGCAACGGGTTGCGGGAGGAGAAAATATGCCATTCAGTTCAACATTTGTGCTGGAAAATGGTAAAATTGCCGTAATACTGGATACAGTATCGTACGCAACCGGTACGCCCGAGAATAATGATCTGAAAGATTTACAGGATTTCCTGCGGTCCAAACGCGCGGAACAAGGCGAGTTGTTCAAAAAATACCAGGCTGCCACCGATGAAGAAAAAGAAACCATCGGGGAACAATACGGCCAGGTAGAAGAGCAGATCACCGGACGGGTGAAAGATTATATTACCGCCCACAACAATAAAGTATCCGGAGGTAAATTATTATATGATTTCCGCTACTCTTTATCGGATGATGAACGCCGTGATATTGTTGACCGGGCAGATGCGACTTTCGTTTCTGTTCCGACTGTACAACCTATCATTGACCACCTGAATATACTGGATAAAGTAGCTGTCGGTAAAAAATTCACAGACTTTGAAATGGAAGATCCGGACGGGGTCATGCGTTCCTTATCCGATTACATAGGGAACGGCAAAGTAGTCCTGATTGACTTCTGGGCCTCCTGGTGCCCCCCCTGCCGTGCGCAAATGCCGGAACTGGTAAGGATCTACGACGAACAGAAAGGCAATGGATTTGAAATCGTAGGCGTATCACTTGACAATAACAAAGAAGCGTGGGAAAAAGGGATCAAAGATCTGGGTATAACCTGGCCACAGCTGTCTGACCTGGAATACTGGCAGAATGCCGGAGCAGCTTTATATGGAGTAAACTCCATTCCCGCATTGGTTCTGGTAGATAAAGAGGGTACCATCATTGCCAGAAATATCCACGGAGAAGAACTCGAAAAAGCAATTAAAGCTGCACTTTAACCATGCGCAATGGATAATGGATAATTGACCATGAAAGAGACGGAATTGTCAACCGTCAATTGCCAATTGTCAATTTAATTATTTACTTTTGTACCGACTTTAACATCATTACACTAACAGACGTTTTATTATCATCATAAAATAATAATTAGCAACTATGATTTATTCACATGAAGTACAACAGATGTGTGTTGTAAAAAAAGGAGCAAACCACGAATCTGCTCCTATCCCTGAAGAAGGTAAATGGGTGAGAGCTAAACAGATCACTGACATTTCTGGTTTGACTCACGGTGTGGGTTGGTGTGCTCCTCAACAGGGAACATGTAAACTGACTCTTAACGTAAAAGAAGGAATTATCCAGGAAGCTTTGGTGGAAACAGTTGGTTGTTCAGGTATGACTCACTCTGCCGCGATGGCCTCTGAGATCCTGCCGGGCAAAACATTGCTGGAAGCGCTGAACACAGACCTTGTTTGCGACGCTATCAACACTGCTATGCGTGAACTGTTCCTGCAAATCGTTTACGGACGTACCCAGTCTGCGTTCTCAGAAGGCGGTCTGCCTATCGGTGCCGGCCTGGAAGACTTAGGGAAAGGTTTGCGCAGCCAGGTAGGTACCATGTTCGGTACTGTTGCCAAAGGTGTACGTTATCTGGAAATGGCTGAAGGCTATTGCACCCGCATGGCGTTGGATGCTGATGACCAGGTAATCGGGTATGAATTCGTCCACCTGGGCAAATTCATGGACATGGTAAAAAAAGGAACGGATGCCAACGAAGCGTTGGAAAAAGCTAAAGGATCTTACGGTCGTTTCAATGAAGCTGTAAAATATATTGATCCTCGTCATGAGTAAAAGAACACTGATGTTACGCATCGTAACAGGGCTCATTATTATCACGGTCGCCGGTACGGGAATTGCCTGGTTCATCCTGAAAGAGGAAAAACCCTGGCTGGCCTTCTATGTAGCCTGTTGCGGAGGTGTACTCGTGTTGAATTTTTTAGTATCACTATTCCTGATTAACAAGAATTTTAAAAAGTAAAAATACAATGGCTTTATTTGAAAGTTATGACCGTCGTATAGACAATATCAACGCGGTTTTAAAAGAATATGGTATCAACGGTCTCGAAGATGCAAAAGCAATCTGCGAAGCTAAAGGTATCGACCCTTACACAATGTGTAAAGAAACACAACCAATCTGTTTTGAAAACGCTGCATGGGCTTACGTAGTAGGTGCTGCTATCGCGATCAAAAAAGGATGCACAGTCGCTGCTGATGCTGCCGAAGCAATCGGTATCGGTCTGCAGGCTTTCTGTATCAAAGGTTCTGTTGCCGATGACCGTAAAGTGGGTATCGGACACGGTAACCTGGGTGCACGTCTGCTTCGCGAAGAAACAAAATGTTTCGCCTTCCTGGCAGGACACGAATCATTCGCTGCCGCTGAAGGTGCGATCAAAATCGCTGAAAAAGCAAACAAAGTACGTAAAGAACCTCTGCGCGTGATTCTGAACGGTCTGGGAAAAGACGCTGCTATGATCATTTCGCGTATTAACGGTTTTACATACGTACAAACTCAGTTTGACTATGCGACAGGCGAACTGAACGTAGTAAAAGAAATTCCTTATTCAAACGGACTTCGTGCAAAAGTAAAATGTTACGGTTGCGACGATGTACGCGAAGGTGTTGCAGTGATGCGTGCGGAAGGTGTAGATGTATCTATCACAGGTAACTCTACCAACCCAACCCGTTTCCAGCACCCGGTTGCAGGTACATACAAAAAAGAATGTCTGGAAAACGGACGTAACTACTTCTCTGTAGCATCAGGTGGCGGTACAGGACGTACACTTCACCCGGACAACATGGCGGCAGGTCCTGCCTCTTACGGTATGACCGACACCATGGGCCGTATGCACGGTGATGCTCAGTTTGCCGGTTCTTCATCTGTTCCTGCTCACGTAGAAATGATGGGATTCCTCGGAATGGGTAACAACCCGATGGTAGGTGCTACAGTTGCTATTGCTGTTGCTATCGAAGAAGCAATGAAATAAGACATACCTCTTATACATATAAAAAAGTCCTGTAATTCGTTGAATTACGGGACTTTATTATTATATACTATCAACAAAATCCATTTTTAGAAGTTATCAGAACTAAGCGATAGTAAATAGGTTATAAAATAAATAATCTATATTTGTAGTAAATGAATGAATGTAATAATCGTCTGAGTATGCAACATGTTAAAAACAGTCTCCTTTATCTTGTGCTTTTATTGACCTGTATCCGGATTTCCGCGCAGGATCGTGACAGTAGCATGAACAGGTTGTTATCCTATGCGCACACCATAGATTATTTTACGAAGAATATCCCACAGGAAAAAGTGTATCTGCATTTTGATAATACAGGTTATTATAAAGGAGACAATATCTGGTTTAAAGGATATGTGGTAACTTCCGGCCTTCACAAGGCCTCTTCCCTGAGTAAAACGTTATATGTCGAATTACTGAATCCGGGAGGAGAGATTATTGCGAAAAAAATACTGAAGATTGAGAACGGACAATGTCACGGTGATTTCTCCCTTACGCAAATCCCTTTTTACTCCGGGTTTTATGAAATCCGTGCTTATACAAAATATATGTTGAACTTTGGCAATGATTTTATTTTCTCAAGACTTTTGCCTGTGTTTGACCCTCCGAAAGAAGAAGGAAACTTTGAAGAGAAAAAGATGCTCCGGTATGGGGGCGGGAATTATCCCCTCAAACGAAACCGCCCGCGGAAGGAAAAACGGGTAAACATAAAGTTTTATCCGGAAGGAGGGAATCTGGTCCGGGGTATTGAGTCGCTCGTAGCTTTTGAAGCTACAGATCCCAATGGCTTACCCCTTAATTTGACCGGCGTAGTAATGAATGAACATAAAAAAGAAATGGCAGGTTTGTCTGTATTGCACGACGGAAGAGGTGTATTTCGTTACACGCCCACAGGCCCAAAAGACCACGTACTCATTACCTATAAAGGTAAATCTTATTCATTTAACCTGCCGGAAGTGTTGCCCGAAGGGGTTGTTTTATCTATTGATAATTTATCTTCTCCTGATAGTATCGGTATCACTGTACAAAAAAACGGATATACACCGGATATAATGGGACTGGCAGTTCATAACGGAGCTAAACTGTATGATTTTTGCATGATCGACAGCAAAGAAGAATTGATTCAGTTTAAACTCGGGAAAGAAAAATTACCTCCGGGTGTTTCACGATTGATTCTTTTTGAAGAAACGGGTCAGATTATAGCTGACCGGCTGATCTTTATCACGCCTAAAAACCTATTGGAAATCAAAGCAACAACGGAGAAACTGAACTATACTCCTTACGGGCCGGTACAGTTGGAATTTTCCGTTACCGGTAATGAAGGACAGCCACAATCTGTGCCATTTTCACTATCTATAAAAGATGGCGACCATGAAGTAGTGTCTAAACATACTATCCTGACAGACCTTTTGTTGCAATCAGAAATCAAAGGATATATCCATACACCTTCCTATTATTTTGAATCGGACGATTACCAGCACCGTGAGGCACTGGACCACCTGTTGCTCGTACAGGGATGGCGGCGTTATGCATGGGACAGGCTAACAGGCAAAGAGCCTTATACCATTAACTATATGCCGGAAAAGGGGATTGAGATTCAGGGCGAGGTAGTTTCATTAGTCAGAAAAAAGAGAAAGCCGGATGTAGACGTTTCATTATTTTTACGGAAAGAGGGTGAAGAAGAAAAGCCGGAGAATTATGTAGAGGCATTCAAAACCGACAGTCTGGGCCGTTTTTCATTTGTTACGGATGTGGAAGGAAAATGGAATATGATATTATCTGTTATGGAGAAAGGCAAAAGAAAAGATCACCGGATCATTTTAGACCGGGTTTTTAGTCCGGAACCCCAAACATACAAATTATCAGCTATGCAGGTTGCTATTGAAGAGGAAGATAATGAAGAGATTACAGAAGAGGAACTATCTATTGAGGAGGAGGAAGATTTAGAAGTATTTTATAATGCATTTACCGATTCAATGGCTAAAGCTGGTATTGATGAAAAAATTCACCGGTTAGAGGAAGTCAAAGTAACCGCCAAAAAGAGAACAAGGGAAAGAGATATTTATAATGCCCGTTCTAAATCGATTGCCTATTATGATGTGGCTTCAGAGATCGATGATATACGGGACCAGGGTGAATATATCCAGAGCGATATTCATACGCTTTTATTGAATTTAAATGATCATTTCAGTACCTGGCAAAGCCGGTCCGGAGAATACCTTCATTATAAAATGAAACTTCCTCTTTTTGTCATAAATTACCAGAGACGCGACCATGATGAAATAAACTATAGTATGTACAAATCCATAAACCTGGAGGCTATTAAATCTATCTATATCAACGAAACACTCTCTGTAATGTGCCAGTATGCCGATTCCCGGATGACTCCTATGGAGGTCGATAAGATATTTGGTTGTGCTGTTTTCATAGAAACTTACCCGGAAGGCAGCATACCGGCAAAAGCAGGAAAAGGAGTCAGAAAAACCAGGTTAGAAGGCTATAGCCAGGTGAAAGAATTCTATCATCCGGACTATTCGCTGTTACCCCCGGAACCGGATTTCCGCCGTACATTATACTGGAACCCAAACGTGGTGCCGGATAAAGACGGGAAAGCACATATACAATTTTATAATAATAGCAGAGCCAAAAGTTTCAGGATTAGTGCTGAAACTGTAACTGCAAATGGGATAATTGGGATTTACCGGGAGTAAATCCGGGAAATATTCTGTATTATTTTATTATTTTTGTTCCGGACTATTTTTTGAACCGGTCTTTACGAACTCTCAACGTTATGAAAAACAGCCTTATATATCTATTACTAATCCCCTCTTTAGTGTTAGGCCAGCAGGCCGGAAATTTAAGAGAAAAAGCAGAAAAAGAGAATACTGCGGAAAGCTGGAATAACCTGGCAGAATACCTGTACCAGGAAAGAACGGACCCCGGATTAATTCAAAAAGCAACCGGAAAAGCCATCGAACTGGCTACATTACAAAACAACCGGAAAGAATTGGGAAGAGCTTATATCTATTCTTCCGAAATTTTCTTTCAGGAAGGTGACATTCTGAAATTCCGGGAGGCCAACCGTACAGCATTACAAACAATAGAAGGGCTAAGATATTATGATTTAGAAGAAGAAGCCCTCAATAACATGGCGACGGCCTTTGGGGAACAGGACCAGATTGACTCTCTGATTTTTTATGTCCGGCAAGCCATAGACCTGAATCTCCGCTACAAGGGTAGTAAGAGGCAATTGGGGAATGAATACCAGAACCTGGCTTATTCCTATAGTATCCTGGGTGTGACCGATTCCAGTCTGTTCTATACCCGGAAAACAATTGAGGTATTAGGAGAAGCAAAAGATACACTACGTATGCTGGATGCCTACAACCAGTTAGCGGTTATCCACGTAAAAAGCCAGCAGTATGAAGAGGCACTCAATACATTCAATGAAGCCCTGGACCTGTATGAAAAAGTAGAGAACAAACACAATCGTTTATACATCTATACCAACCTTGCTGCCCTATTCCAGAAATGGGGGAAACAGGAACAGGCCATAGATTTCAGCCGGAAAGCCATAGCAGATGCAGCCAATAGCAGTGAAAAGATCACGTATGCCAAGTTGCTCTGCAATTTAGGAGGACATCTGTACCGTCACCAGCTTTATCAATCCTCTATTGATACCCTTACCCTCGCTTTGCCGTACATCCGGGAGTCCCATTACTATCTGGGGACAGCCTACCAGACACTTGCCGCTAACTATTTTGCCATAAACAAAGCGGATTCTGTAACCCATTACCTGGCTTTAACCGACAGCCTGAGTAACCGGAATCAATTTACACGGGGAGAACTCTTTTACGCAGCCAAAGCCGGTTTATTGTTGGAGCAGGGAAAAATAAAAGAAGCTGTTCCGTATGTCTATGAATTTATACAAACAGATTCCCGGAAAGAATTAAAAGATGCTTATCCTGCCCTCTATAATATGGTTGCATATATACTGGAAGAAGGAGCCGGCGATTACAAACAGGCCCTGGCCTATAAATCCCTGGCCTATGCCATACAGGATTCGTTATATAAGAAAGAATCCGATAGCCGCCTGAATGAATTCTATGCTTTGTACAAAACGACAGAGAAAGAACTGGAAATAAGCCGCCTGAACGAAGAGCGGCAAAAAATCCTGTATACCCGCACTTTACTTATAAGTTGTTTTGTCATCATAGCAGTTATCTTACTATGCCTCTCCCTGTATAACAGGTTCCTGCGACTGAAAAAAGAGAAAGAAGCAGTCAGTCTGGCCGCTAAAGTAAAAGAACTGGAAATCCGGCAGATGCAACAGTATCTGGAAGGACTCGAAGATGAAAGGAACCGGTTAGCTAAAGACCTGCACGACCATGTTTCCAACAACCTCTATATCCTGGAAAATGAATTAAAAAAAATAGAGAGTATTCCCCCTGCTGTTTCCCGGCAGATGGGACAACTCTATCACCAGGTCCGGAATATCTCCCACGAACTTATCTCACCGTCCTTCCAGTATACGACCCTGGCCGAAATATTACATAGCCGGATCGTCGAATTAAATGAAAAAGCGACCACCCGGTTTACCCTGGCCCTGCCGGAAGAAGCCATCATAGAAAGGTTACCGGTTTCCGTGTCCCACGAACTTTACCGGATCGTACAGGAATGTATTGGAAACATATTAAAATATTCCCGGGCCACAGAAGCAAAGATCACTCTTTCATATAAAAATCAAAAACTTTTCCTGACCGTACAGGACAATGGAACCGGATTTGACCCTGAAAAGAAACGGACCGGAATAGGACTTCAAATCATCGAAGAGAGAACCAAACGTATGAACGGGAGCCTGTCTATATCTTCCGGACCCGGCAAAGGCTGCCAAATAAAAGTCATGGTCCCGTTTATTTTACCAGATGCCGGCGAATAGCAAGGGATACCAAATGGGCCACATTCCGGGCATCCAGTTTCAGGAAAAGGCTTTTCCGGTGGGCTTCTATTGTGTTTTCCGTTAAACACATAGCATCGGCAATCTGCCGGGACGTACATCCATCTACTATATACTGTAAAACCCTTTGTTCGGATGGGGTGATCTTCACCACACCCTGTCTGTTCTTATAACCGGAACTACCGGCAGCCACTTCTTTAAACCGGGGACATAAAAAAGTATCGTTGTCCATTACCGTCCGGACCGCCTTTGGTAAATAGTCCGGAGAAGACCTTTTCAGGACAATCCCATTTACATCTGATTGCAATAAACGATTGACATTCCAGATCTCATCATGCATCGTCACAACCAGAATCCGTGCGCCGGGTTGCTCCTTCCTGATCTGCTCTATCAGGTCAAAGCCGGATACATGTTCAAATTCCAGGTCCAGGATATACAGGTCAAAAGGGCAGGCTCTCATCTTCTCTGCCAGATTGACGGGGTTAGTCAGCGTAACTATGTTTCCGATCTCAAAGGTTTTATGTAATACTTCGCATATCCCTTTAATAACCAATTCATGATCGTCCGCGATTAAAATATTTTGTATGGTAAACATAACATCAGATATTTAACACAAAAGCAGCACTAAAATAAGTAAAACTACGGAAAACCGTGATAAAACACAAAAAATAATCGGTCATCTTTGTAGATAT
>JAJQES010000004.1 GCA_021201565.1 Tannerellaceae bacterium | reverse complement strand
ATTTCTCTATATTTGCGGCAATATCAGTTCCATTTGCCTGCTGAATAAGTCCTACTTTCATTTTCTTTCAAATCTTCTTTCTTAATTGACAATTGACAGTTGACAATTGACAATTATTTTTACTCTATTATCTCTAATCTTACTTGTCAATTGTGCCTTGTCAATTGTCAATTTGAAAGTTATTCCGTATAAATTTTTCCGGATACTGCATGGTTACACAATGCAAAGATCCGTGTTGTTTAATCAGCGGAAGACAATTGATCCCTACTATTTCACGATCCGGGAACGCCTGCCGGAGTGTCTGTGCAGCGATCCGGTCTTTCTCCGAATTGTAAAACGGTACCAGAACGGCTCCGTTAATGATCAGGAAATTCGCATACGTAGCAGGTAACCGTTCGCCCTCCCATCTCACTTCATCCGCCATAGGCAACGGAATCAGCCGGTAGGGTTTCCCGTCTGCCTGCGTAAACGCCTGCAATTCCTCCTCCATCAGTTTCAGTTCCTCATAATGTTCATCTTCCGGGTCGGAACATTGTACATACGCGATGGTATCTTCACTACAGAAACGGGCCAGGGTATCAATATGGCTATCCGTATCATCTCCCGCCAGATATCCATAATGAAGCCAAAGAATACGCTCCAGTCCGAAAATATCTTTTAAATGATACTCCAACTGTTCCTGTCCCAGATATTCATTGCGGTTCACAGACGCCAGACACTCCACCGTGGAAAGCAAAGTTCCTTTTCCGTCCGTCTCCAGACTTCCCCCCTCCAACACAAACGGTTGCATATTGGCAGGAAGTACCTCCTCAGCAAATGTATCCATCAGGACCAACCGGCGGGTGATAAGGTTGTCATAATTAGCCGGAAACTTCATTCCCCAGCCATTAAAAACAAAATCATAGAGGGTCGGTACCCCCTCATCAAACACGGAGATACCTCCGTGATCACGGGCCCAGGTATCATTGGTTTCCATCTCCCGGAACAGGATACGGTCATACTCAACGTCTCCTAACTGCTGACGAACCTCCATCTGGTCCCGGCAGACAATCAGTAAAAGCTCCCGTTTAATAATCTCTTTAGCAATTGCCACAAAACAGGGAACCACCTCATCCAGCATAGGTGCCCAGTCGGTTTCCGCATGAGGCCAGGTCAGTTGCACCGCACTCTGCGGATACCATTCAGGAGGGAAAAACAATTTATGATCCATATTTTCTCAAATGATATAATCCACCACAGTACGACTTTCCCGCAGCTTTTTACAATAATCACTTATTTTCAAATGTTCCGGATGTACCTTATACCGCCGTAGAGCTTCTTCATCCTCAAAAGTAGATATCAGAACAGCATCGTATGCCATTTCATCGTCCTTCGTATTCACTCCCACCTCAAGAGAACAGATCTCCGGAACAACACCCACCAGCTTCTCCAGCTGTTCTTTCATCCACAGAGCACTTTCCTGACGGCTTTTCCCCTCAGCACCTTCTCTGAACTTCCACATGACCACATGCTTTATCATACCCATCTTCTTATTATATTATAAAATGCAAATTTAATGAATTCCCCTAAATAATACCGGCTTTCCTCCCGGACTTGATACACGATCCCATCAGAACCCACGATAATATTGTTATTTTAAAATATTAATGCATTTTTTCTCTACTCTTGAAGCGTTTCAAGAGTTTTCTCCTTTCAGGGCTTTACTTTTGTCACATCAAAAAATAGTATCAAGTTTATGATTTAACCAAACACCTTAATTATCTGAAACCTGATACATGAAAGATGTAAAATACAAACTATAAACAAAAAGAAAAAGAAGTACGTAATCCAATGAAAAAGTCTTGAAAAGTAATTCAGGGCTTTTTTATTTTCCCTCCACCTCTCTCTGTGATCATTATTCTATCTTTGTTCCGGTACATGATCCCGGAATAAAACGTTTTCCCCTTTTTTCGACCATAGCCGGTTTGTTCCGTATCATATATAAAAGGATAAATAATCAAATCTATGGAGAGTGAGCTGGTAAAAGAATGGATTGAAAAAAGTAAAGATGGAGACAAACGGGCATTTGAATCGTTGGTCAACACATTCCAGCCTATGGTTTTCCGCCTTTCTTTCCGGATGCTCAACGGGAACATGGACGAAACCAAAGAGACGGTACAGGACGTATTTATTAAAATGTGGCTTTCCCTTTCCTCCTATGATCCGGCTTTCCGGTTTTCTACCTGGTTATATAAAATCACCTGTAACGCCTGTCTGGACCGCCTGCGTATGTTCCGGAAACAGGAAGAAAGGGTGACAGATTGGAAAAAAGCCTACCAACGCCTATCCTCCGGTGAGGATATCGAAACAGCACTGATCAACCGGGATCTGCGGGAAGTCATCCTCCACCTGACTGAAGCCCTTTCTCCAAAACAGAAAAGCGTATTTATCCTTAGTGATATAGAGGGACTGGATGTCCGGGAAATTGAAGAGATCACTACTCTTTCACCTGAGAAAATCAAAAGTAACCTCTATCTGGCCAGAAAATTTATCAGAAACAAATTATCAGAAACGATATAAGGGTATGGAAAAAAAACAAATCAGTTATGAAAAACTTATCGATACATTCAGGAAACATCCGCCGATACCGGAAGGGCCTGATGCGATAACAGCCGGGATCATGGAGAAGATCGCCGGGTTACCTCAGAAAAAAGAAAAGAAAAAGAGCCGGAGTGCTGCCCTACCGGGCATGGCCGCAGCTATCCTGCTGGGTTTCCTGTTCCATGAACTATGGTTGGTAGAGACTGTCCCTTCCCTGCCGGATCCCTTCCGGTCCATCACCTCCATATCCGGACACCAACCGGTAACTTGTATAGAGACAGAGGGAAACAAAGATGTGCAGGACCGGATCAACTGCTTTCTGAAAGAACAGCAGCAGCAACGGTACAGAAAAGAAGCTCTTTTTATGAATCTCATTAAATAAAAATAATATGAAAAAGATATATCATTTACTTCCGGTCCTTTTTTCCGGTTTGTGTTACTCATGTATTGCTCCCTATCAGATGACTACTACCTTTACTGAAAAAGGAGAGGTCACCCGGGACATATATACGGCTGTTACCCGCCAGGAAACAGGTGCGTTAGATACAGATCCCTTTCCTTTTATATCTGAGGACGGTTGGACTCTCTCACAGGTGGATACATTCTACCTGTATTATGCGGGAAAACCGCAGGCGATGAATGCCCGGGCTACCCGCAACTATTCTTCGCTGGAAGTGGCTCAACAAACCAGGATGAAACAGCCCATGCAGGAATTCTTCTCCCCCCGGGAACAATTCAAAAAACAGTTTCGTTGGTTTTATACTTATTATACTTATGAAGCCTGTTTTCCTGAAGCAGGAGACAAAGGAAAAGTCCCTATTGAAACCTATTTGTCCCCTGATGAAATAACGGTATGGTTAACCGGGAAAAACAAAGACATATTCTTCCGGGGGATGAACGGCATGGAAATAAACCAGCTCCTCCAGGCTATAGAAGAGAAATTCCTGACCTGGCTCAAACACAATCTGTTTGAAGTATCCTGGGAGGTATTGGAAAAACGGACGGCAGAACAGGGAGATCCCCAGGATCTTATCCGGATACGGCAAATAGACCGGACAGCGTTTTTTGAACGTTATTTTATCAAAAAACAGTATTCCCCGGAGGAAGAACGGGATGTATCTACCGGAATGGTTACCGGTTTGCTGGACAATGAATTTTCCACCAATAATTTTTCTCATCTTTATACAACCTATAAAAAAGAGATGGATGAAGAAGTAGATGCATGGTGGAACCGGATGGAGCCAGATCAGGGCATAGTCCTGAAATATGAAGTAAAACTACCCGGAACGCTGGTACAAACCAATACGGAATTGTTCGATGAAGGAACTCCATTCTGGCAGATCACCCTGGCTACTTTATGGATGGAGGATTATACCCTGACCGCTCAATCCCGCACAGCAAATGCCTGGGCATTTATCGTAACCTTCCTGTTTATAGGAATCACTGCCGGAACCCTTTTCCGGAGAAAGAGAAAGTAGCCGGCATAGTATACACCTGAGCTATCCCGTCCCTAACAAATTCTTTCCGGCATATTGCAGGGCTTTTTTTCATGTTCCGCAGGGCTTTTTTTGACGCTCTGCGGAGCTTTTTTTGACGTTCCGCAGGCTTTTTGGTCACTCCTCGTACCTGTAAAAAGACTAAACAGATAAAAAACTTTTTTCTTTTTAAAACGGTTGTTAGTATCTACAAAGATCAAATTTTTAAAGATATTCCGGAAGCAGAAATCAATAGTCTATTATTTATGTATTTTTGCACCTCCAAAAAGATAAAGATGAAAAGTTTTGCGACAATCGGACTGCTTATTATGTCCAATATTTTTATGACATTTGCCTGGTACGGGCATCTGAAGTTTAAGGAACTGGGGTGGATCAATAACTGGGGACTTCCTGCGGTCATCCTGCTAAGCTGGGGGATCGCGCTGTTTGAATATTGTTTCCAGGTGCCTGCTAACCGGATCGGGTTCCATGAAAACGGAGGTCCGTTTAACCTGTGGCAATTAAAAGTGTTACAGGAAGTGATCACGCTGGTGGTATTTACCATCTTTACCACTGTACTTTTTAAAAATGAATCTTTCCGCTGGAATCACATTGTGGGATTTCTATTCCTGGTTTTAGCGGTCTATTTTATTTTCAAAAAATAAAGCACCACATCGATAAAGTGCAAACGTTAGTCGATAACGGATAAAAACAAATCTCCGGACTTTGTTAATTTTGTAGCTGCTAACATAATTAGTATTTATACACATGAAACACAGACACTTTTTTATCACTTTTCTATTCACCGGAATAGTTTCCAGCTGCTCCATAGCTCTTGCACAGATTACCGAACGGGAACGTCCGGCCGAATGGGCTCAACTGGTGCATGGCGCGCGTTTTATAGACCGCTTTCTTCCTATGCAGGGAAATATCTTATCATCCGACACCTGGGGAGCAGACAGCGTAAAACCCCGGTATATTGACAATGGCATTGAAGACCGGATCTGGTCTTACTGGGGAGGCAATATAAAGAAAGGAACAGACGGGAAATACCACCTGTTTGTCTGCGGATGGCTGGAAAGTTCTCCCAAAGGCCACATGGAATGGCCCAACTCGTATGTATTCAATACGACTTCCGATCATCTGACCGGCCCTTTTACATTACGTAACATGATTGGGAAAGGGCACAACCCGGAAGTCTTTCAATTAAAAGACGGACGCTATGTATTATATGTCATTGACGGCCGTTACGTAACAGACAATATAAACGGATCCTGGGAATATGGAACCTTTGATTTTAACCCACGGGACCGCAGGATTATAGAAGGATTATCCAACCTCTCTTTTGCCCGGCGGGAAGATGGGTCTTATCTGATGGTTTGCCGCGGCGGTGGTATCTGGGTCAGTGAAACCGGCTTATCGGAATACAATCAGATCACCGACAAACGGGTCTATCCCGATGTAGACGGCCGTTTTGAAGACCCGGTGATCTGGCGGGACCATATCCAGTACCATCTGATTGTAAATGACTGGCTGGGACGCATCGCATTTTATCAACGGTCAAAAGATGGAATCAACTGGGTCACCGATCCGGGAGAAGCCTATACGCCGGGTATTGCAGTGCATGAAGACGGACGGGTAGAGAACTGGTTCAAATTTGAACGGATCAAAATGTACCAGGATGAATATGGACGGGCTATCCAGGCGAACTTTGCTGTAATAGATACGTTAAAGTTTGAAGACAAACCTTTTGACAAATACAGTTCCAAAAACATAGGCATCCCGTTAAACCCCGGCCTGTTACTCACTCTGTTGGATAGCGTCCCCATCACCCCGCACACCAAGACGATCCGGCTAAAGATCCACGCGGAAGAGGGATTTGATCCACATACAGAGATCGACCTGAACAGTTTGCGTTTCGGGGCTTCCACGGAGGTCAATTACGGAAGGGGGTGCCACACCATACTCCATACTGAGAAGGACGGAAAGGACCTGATCATCACATTTAACGCAAAAGGACATGGGATTACAACAGAAGAATTTGCTCCCAAGCTGATAGGCCAAACCCGGGCAGGTAAGTTACTGTATGGGTATGCCCGGTTGCCCTATATCGAATACATAGAACCCATTTTGTCTGCACGTGCTCCGGTCTTTCAGCAAACCAACTGTAGGATCGAAGTGCAGAACTTCGGCCAGGTAGCCTCCGGAGAGACTTCCCTGAAAATAGAACAACTAAAAGACGGAAAGAAAATCCTGGTCGCTTCCGGGAAAGTACCGGGTTTAGCTCCTTATGAAAAAAGAGAACTCACGCTTCCCATCAGGAAGAACGGAGAGAATACGGAAGCCGGTTATCTTATTACAATTCATTCCGGTAAAAAAATCCTGTCTACCTTTCATTACCAGAAGAAACCGGAATAACCCCAAAATTCCTTTTTGGAAAAAAGAAAGGCACCAGTGTATATTTTTCACAGGCACCAGATGTGAAAAAGACAGGCAGGAGGCTACACAAATGTAGGCAGAAGGGGGGTACAAATACAGGCAGAGCGATGAACAAACACAGGCACCGTTATGGTATAGATATAGGCAAAAGGGGGGGATAGTGGTGCCTGTATTTATACCATAGCGGTGCCTGTGTGCAGCCAACCCTTTGCCTGTGTTTTACTCTATCCGGTGCTTATATTTATCCTACCCTGGTGCCTGTCTTTTATAGAATATCTTAAATCTATTGGGTGCAAACAGTTTTCAACTCTCAATCTTTATTATCTTTGTTGATTACATCTAAACAAGAGAGTATGATCTGTTTTCCCAATGCAAAAATTAACCTCGGACTCAACATTGTCAGCAAACGTCCGGATGGTTACCACAATATAGAAACAGTCTTCTATCCCATTCCTATCCGGGATGCATTAGAGGTTGTTCCGGCACAGGCATTTTCTTTCCGGCAGACCGGTATTCCGGTAGACGCGCCCGTTGAGAAGAACCTGGTCATCAAAGCCCTGCGTCTGCTGGAAGCTTCCTGGGATGTTCCACCGCTGGAAGTACACCTGTTAAAAGCCATCCCGTTTGGTGCCGGCCTGGGAGGGGGGTCTGCTGATGCAGCTTATATGCTGAAACTGGTCAATGATTTCTGTTCCCTCCATATTCCGGAGGAAGAACTGGAAAAACTGGCAGCACACATAGGGGCCGACTGTCCGTTCTTTATCCGCAACAAACCGGTCTTTGCTTCCGGCACCGGTAATTTGTTTGAACAGATTACCCTGTCACTTGATGGCTATTGGCTGGGCCTGGTAAAACCGGATATTCATGTCTCCACTCCGGAGGCTTACCGGATGATCACTCCGGCTGCTCCTGCTCTTTCCCTGAAAGAAGTCGTCCAATGTCCGGTACGGGAATGGAAAGAAAAGATGGTCAATGATTTTGAAACAGTTGTGTTCGGCCGTCATCCGGCCATCCGGGAAATCAAAGAGACACTTTATAAAAAAGGAGCGGTCTATGCTGCCATGTCAGGTTCCGGCTCCTCCGTATTCGGGTTGTTTGAACAACCACCCGCTTTAAAAGAACTATTCCCCGGCTGTTTTGTCTGGGAAGGAGAACTTACGAATTGACAATATTACAGGCAATAATTAAACAACTTTATATGAGAAAAAAAACGAATATGCTACTGGCCCTTCTTCTTTCCGCTTCTGCTTTGTGGGCGGATGAAGAGGTAAAAGTGACCCGTTTTAATTACGCGGGTCCTGTGAACGTATCCAAACCTATCCTGGCAGATAGTCTGAATGTCAACGGCAAAAAGTACGATACCAAAAACATGCTGAAAGCGTCGGTTGCTACCGGCCGGCTCCTGAGTAACCCGGCTATTCTGGAAGCAGACACAGCCGGAAAAGTATTTTTCGACACCAACCGCCGGAACGCTCTCCACCTGTTCTCCTTTTACCTGAACAGCGACCGGTATACGAAAGGAACCCTGGAGGTAAGCGGTCCGGGCGAATTTGAAGTATATGTTGACAATAAATCCGTAGGCAAAAGCGCCGAACTCACCCTTGAACCACGCCGCTATGACGTAGTAATCAAATACCTGACACTGGAAACCGATACCTGCGAACATTCCTTAAAAGCGGTGTTTACTCCCTCTTTCGAAGCGGAGGTGATCCCAACACTGGACCCGGCTAAACGGTATACCATGAGTGAGATGCTGGGAGGGAAAGACTTCCGGTCTGTAACGCTCTCTCCCAACGGTAAAATGGTATTGATCCGCTATGTAAACCGGTTAAGCGACGGCAAAAGCGAAACGGTCAACCAGGTCCTCGACACCTCAAACGGCCGTGTGATCCTACAGGGCAATGGATTCCTGAGCAGTGCCCGCTGGATGAAAAAAGGGAATACACTCTATTATACACGTAACGGACAAAAGGGGACGGAACTGGTAACTGTTGACCCGGGGACGCTGCAGGAAGAGATTCTTGCGGAGAATCTTCCGAAAGGTAATTTCAGTTTTTCACCGGATGAATCTTTCCTGTTATTCACAGTTGAAGAAGAAGGCCCGAAAGAAGGCCCGGACCTGGTGCGCATTCTGGAACCCAGTGACCGTTTACCGGGATTCCGCAAACGTTCTTTCCTGTGGCGTTACACCCTGGCGAACGGATTGTTTGAACAACTGACTTACGGACATAACAGTACTTACCTGAACGATGTGAGTGCAGACAGCCGCTACCTGTTATTCAGTACTTCGGAACGGGTGTATACTTCCCGTCCCCATTCCCGTAATTCTCTCTATAAAGTAGACCTGCACACGCTGGAGGTAGATACGATCTGGGAACAGAAAGCGTTCGTAAACCGGGCCGTTTTCTCACCGGACGGTAAAAAACTGATGGTATCAGGATCTGCAGATGCCTTTGACGGTATCGGACTCAACATCAAAGAGGGGCAAATTTCAAACTCTTACGACGGACAATTGTTCCTGTACGATTTGGAGAACCGTCAGGCAACGGCACTGACCAAAGACTTTGACCCCAGTGTATCCGGAAGTGTTTGGCATAAGTATGATGGACAGATTTATCTAACTGCTGAAGATAAAGATTATCAACGTTTGTTTACCTGCAACCCGGTAACCGGACAAATTAAGCAACTACCTGTACAGGAAGATGTGGTCAGTAGTTTCACTCTCTCCGAATCAGCCCCCCTACTCTATTACTACGGCCAGAGTGTATCCAACGCCAATCGTTTGTATGCCTACGACCTGAAATCAGGTAAAACCCGTCTGGTCGAAGATATTTCTAAACAACGGTTAGAACATATTGTACTGGGGGAAACGGCCGACTGGAACTTTGTGTCGGATGACGGAACGACCATCACCGGACGTTACTATCTGCCGCCCAACTTTGACCCGGAAAAGAAATACCCGATGATCGTCTATTATTATGGTGGAACTTCTCCGACAAACCGGGCACTGGAATCACGTTATTCCATGCACATGTATGCGGCGCAGGGGTATGTGGTGTATACGCTGAATCCAAGCGGAACAACAGGTTTCGGCCAGGAATTTTCTTCCCGTCACGTGAATGCCTGGGGGTTGGTAACGGCCGACGAGATCATCAAAGGGACTGAGCTGTTCTGCGCAGAACATGCATTTGTGGACAAATCAAAAATCGGATGTATCGGAGCCAGCTATGGGGGATTCATGACCCAATACCTGCAAACCCGTACCGATCTGTTCGCGGCGGCTGTCAGCCATGCCGGCATCAGTGCCCTGAGCAGCTATTGGGGAGAAGGTTACTGGGGATATGGGTATTGTTCGGTTGCAAACGCCGACAGTTATCCCTGGAACAACAGCGAACTCTTCACTCAACAAAGTCCGTTATTCAATGCGGATAAGATTAACACCCCTCTTTTATTGTTACACGGCAACGCTGATACAAATGTACCCGTCGGAGAAAGTATCCAGATGTTTGCCGCTCTGAAAATATTAGGGAAAGAGGTGGAATTTATTGAAGTAGAAGGCGAAAACCATGGGATCACAGGCCATCAGAAACGGACCGGCTGGCAAAACAGTATTTACGCCTGGTTCGCCAAATGGCTCAAAGAACAACCCGAATGGTGGAACGACCTCTATCCCGAACGGCATTTATAATTGTCCGGAAAAGGATTTTATGGTATTTTAAGTCCCGGAGGGACGCCCTATGTTAAGATAGGGAGTCCCTCCGGGACTTCAGATAAAACAAAATATTAAACGAACCTCTTCCTTTTCTTTTTCAAGTTTTTCTTAATATAGATATAATACCCGGTTAACGGTAAAAGCCCCCCAATCAAACACGCCAGGAAATAAAGAATACGGGTAAACAGACCTCCCCAACTTCCTACGTGCACAGCGTAAATCCATCCACGCATTTTACCTGATTTAGGTGTATCTTTATATAACTGGGCACCGGTAATTTCCCCCGTACGGCCATCAAACGTATATTTATCAGATGCACGTGTATTGCCGGTAGTAGCACTACTTACCGTAGCCGACCCACTCTGTACCGAAATAGATTTGTAATTGGGATTAGCGGCTGCTAACCGGGCATACACTTTCTCCCACTGGGTAAAGTTAGGTCTTCCGCCCCGGCCTTCCGGACGGCCACCACCGGAACGCTCTCCCTGCCGGCTCCTGTTACTACGTTCGCCGCCTTCACCTTCCGCACGTTCACCGCTACGATTACGACCTTCTCTTTCCCCTTCACTACTCTCCTCTCCGGCAGATCTGTCCTCCCGGGATGAATGCTGTGTATTTGCTCCTTGTTGGGGAGCTCCGTGTCCTCCCCCCTGAGTTACTTCTACTCCAAATACTTTATAGAATCCGGTCCGGTACCATTGAAACGACCAGGTCAATCCGGTCAGTGACATAGCCAATAAAATTATGAGTGCATAAATACCTCCCGCCAGATGCAGATCGTACCAGAAACGGAAGTTTCCGGAACCAATTTTAATCTTCAACCGCCGTTTCAGCATCAGGATCGTTTTGGGAATCCAGATCACCACACCGGTCAGCAAGATAAAAACAAAGATCAGGGTGGCCGTTCCCGTCAGCATTTTTCCCCAGTTTGTTCCCTCCCGTTGCATGGGGTACATAAACCAGCGGTGCAGCCGGCGTACACCTGAAAAGAAGTTCCCTTTTGCATAAGGAGTTACTCTGTCCATGATCTCACCCGAATAAGGATCCACGACCAGCGAAGTCCGTCCCATTCCAGTCATTCCCATGCGGTAGTTGCGATTGCTTTCCGCCGGAAAGGTCACACTGGAGATGGTGACTGTATCGGGCAGCTGGCTTTGCACCATAGGAATTAATTCTCCCAATGGGATCACGCTTTCCTTTACCTCTTTTACATAAAAACGTTTGGGATTCGTCACTTGTTGGATCTCCGTTTCAAAGACCAGCAACGCTCCGGTGATACAAAGTACCGAAATAATCAGTCCGAAA
This sequence comes from Tannerellaceae bacterium, assembly GCA_021201565.1. GTDB lineage: Bacteria > Bacteroidota > Bacteroidia > Bacteroidales > Tannerellaceae > UBA4116. Next base: position 53 of record JAJQES010000004.1, on the reverse strand, counting down.
GGAACAGATAACCACAGATGGAGTTTTGAGAATATTTTTTTCATGTTTATACG
>JAJQES010000425.1 GCA_021201565.1 Tannerellaceae bacterium | reverse complement strand
AATGCAGTCCAGAAAAGAATATCCAATGAGTTCGGCTGATAAAGTGTATTAATACGAATGAGAACCGAAAAAAGAACCGATAGTCCCCCCATTATGCGGGCAAAATATCCACCCCGCAGGAGCTCTATTATTTTCCATACCAATACAAGAGTTATTGCGCCAAAAAGAGCAGGAAAAAACTTAATCCAGAAAACACTATTTCCCAATTTAAGAATAAGCCATGAAATCCAGGAAGTGACCGGAGGGATAGATAGAAATCCCCAGGCCAAATGATGAGCCTGGTCAAGATGTAGAAATTCATCCCTATGCAGTTCAAACCCTTCGACAGGTATCCAGCAATGGATAATAAGTTTTGCAATAACAAACAGTCCAAGAAGCAGATTATTTTTCATTTGTTTTCTATATCTTCTCTTAATAAATAATATAAATTATCCCCTATTGCGAATAGCCGAATAACTTATTGCAAATAAACTGTTAAATTTAGCAGAATTTTGCTGTATTGTACAAAGATTTAATGAACATAACATTATTTGGCAAAACTCTGAGGATGATTAACATATATTACTCCCCTACGTTTTGGCCGTTAATTTAACATTTGTATTTTTGCAATGTGGTTTTTTCATAATAGTATTAGATTTAAGGTTAACATAACGGTTAAAGGGTGTCGGGAGACATCCTTTAATTGTTTATAGGGTAGCCTTTTTACTTTTATCTTTATTACTATACTTCCCATAACTCCCCTCTGAAATTACTAAATACCTGCTATTACTCTATATGGTTCTTCCGGTAAAAGGTAGAAAAAGGGTACACTCTTTTCAGCAAACGGGTACATCCTTTTGGCAAAAAGGATGCATCCTTTTCTTCCGGACGATATACCTTTTTATAAAAAAATACGGAGAACACGATATCCCATCGTATTCTCCGCACTGAGTCTGCATGAAAAAACAGAGCTCTTAACCAAATTTTAATGTCTTTACTCCTCTTCGTCCGTTTCCGGGTCGTAAATATTGATTTCTACATCATACATGATAAACTGGGCCAGGTTAAAATAATTGGAACTGGACCCATTTCTCTCCGCTGCATTTACCTGGAAACGGAAATAGGTAAAAGGTTCTGCGGCTTTATAAACAGCAGAGGTATATTCCGCACCGGCACCCGCAGGCAGACCTGCTGTAATATTTGCCAGGTGATCCCAGCTGGTTCCGTCCTTACTGGTAAACAGGTCTATGTTTGTCGGGGCATCCTGTGAGCCGTTCCGGTTCTGATAATAGAACTGGAACTGCTGGTGTTCCTCATAGAAATGCACATCAATATAGTGAGGCATAGCAATATAACTACTCCAGGAAGTATGGAACATGGTATTCGGATTGCCATCCAGCAGATTCGCGATCGGCCCTTCGTTAGGCTCCTGGGCATTCGTACTCAACTGCTCCGCGATCAGATTTATTTTAGTCTGGAAAATAGTTTCTGTCGCAGGCGCGTTGTCTGAATAGGCCTTCAGGGTTTGCACCGTGCTGCCTTCGTCATAACTGTTAAAGGTCTGGAACGAAAAATCATACTCTCCATACCGGGCACGGGTTTCGTCAATCAATAACGTATCCACATACGCAGATACTATTTGAGAAACATCTTCCTTTTTCCGTGGATCATAGTATTTGATCCGCAGGAAATAGAAATTAGAGTCTGCCGGAACATCCCATTTCAACAGGATCTGTCCCGGTAAGGCCTCGGAGGTAATGTTCGTTACAGAAGAGGGAGCCGTCAAATACTCCATGGGTTCCTGAAAAACAGTATATTCATAATCACAACTTGTGAGACAAGCGATTAGGATTGATAAGCTAATAAACAATTGTTTCATAATTTCAACTTTAAGATCATACTCACTATTACCATCCTGAATTCTGGGTCAGATTCGGATTCTTTAAAATCTCTGTTGCGGGTATGGGAAAGAAATACATCTTATCCTGCCACAAACGGGTCCTGGTTACCCGGTTGTAGGAATAGGTTTCATTTGCATTTTTGGTAATTTCCATTACAGTAATGGTCTTCAATACCTCCCCATCTTTCCAGCGTCTCACATCCCAGAACCGGTGATCTTCAAACGCAAGTTCCACCATCCGCTCATTCTTATACTTTTTTTCAAACGCGTCATTGGTCATACCTGCCGGTAAAGAAGGCATATCGGAACGGCTACGAATCCGGTTCACAGCTTCACGGGCACTCAGCGTAAACTCCGAATCGGTCGCATCTGCCGATCCCAGATAGTGAAAGACAGCTTCCGCATAATTCAGGTAAAACTCTCCCAGGCGGAACAGCACCCAGGAATGACGCTTGGCAGCAGCCGAGTTGGGACGCAGGTCCACGGTGGCATCCAGTTGCTTTTTCAGGTAATACCCTGTAGGAGTCGCACCGGAAATCGGCCGGCCGTTCAGGCCACCATAATAGGTTTGGAGTTCATTGGAGTTATACCCCGGCCAACCCAGATCACCATTTTTGGCAATTGTCAGCTCAAAGCGGGGATCTCTTCCTTCATACGGATTGGCCGGATCGTATCCGCTGCCTTCTTCATTCCAGCGTTTACCGGTTGCCTGCATTTCGTAAGCATCCACCAGTGTCTGAGTGGGACAGTTACCGGATTGGCCATTCTCAACCCCTACCGGGAAATTCAGCCATTCGGGATCACTCGTATCCCCGATACGCCGGGTAAAGAACACTTCACCGGCATTGTAATTATTGGTTCCCCACAAAGAAGAGTAGAGCCCCAGGGAGATCCCGTTCTCATCGCAGAAGTCCAGCACCGCTTTACTGGCACGGGCAGCATCTCTCCAACGGGTTGCATCATTGGATTCATTGAATAACGGACTCGCTCTGTACAAAAGGGTTCTTGCTTTTAACGCCAACACAGTCGCCCGGTTCACACGTCCGGTTTCCGTATAGAATGATTCTTCACTATTGGTATAAGAAACAGGGAGGTGGTCCACAACCGCATCACATTCGGAAACGATAAAATCAAAAATCGTCTCCTTCGCTGTACGGCTCTGTTCATTCGCCTCGTCCAGAGTCAACACCTCCGTTATAAACGGAACATCTCCATATTGCCGGACCAGTTCAAAGTAGAAATAGGCACGGAGAAAGCGGACTTCATACTGATAGCGTTCAAAACGGGACATTTGTTCCAGATAATCATCATTGTATTTGAAATCATCAAATGTTCTTCCCTGAGAGGCTTCCAGATAATAGTTCGCAGCCCGGATCGCCGCATAATGATTTTCCCATAACAATCCGGAAATAGAAGAGGTCGGGCTCCAGGAACCATTATAAAAGTTCTGGATACTGGAATAGGTCCAGGCATACTCCGCTTCATCACAGGCCGATGCCAGCATTGCATTTCCATAGGTAGCATACCCATGCCATATATACCCATAGATGTTGGTGACAAATCCACGGGTCCTGTCAAGGCTTTCAAAGATATCCTCTTCATCATAGGATGAAAACTCGTTATAATTCATCTGGTCCTCACAGGAGGAATAGAAGAAGAGAAGACTTAAAGCAAGTATTATATTTTTTATTTTCATAATTCGTTATATTCAATTTATAAAGACCGAATTAAAATTCTAACGCAAAACCGATATGATAGGATTTCGTCAACGGATACACCGTACCCATAGCTTCCGGGTCCGAGATGTCCAGTTTATCAATGGAGAAAAGATCTACTCCGCGGAGATACAATTTAGCAGCACTCATCTTCAAAGAAGACAGGGTTTTAGCCGGCAACTTGTAGTACACTTCACAACTCCTTAGTTTCAGATAAGAAGCATCGGCAAGCCATACCGTACTCAACATGTAGTTGTTATCATTATTTTCAGTTGACAGCCGTGGATACCTGGCAAAAGGATTATCCGGTGTCCAACGGTTTTCATAATAATGATTGGAAATATTCGTATAATCCACCAGAGGCTGATAAAGGGAAGTTCCACTCAGGATCACACTGTAATTACCAACCCCCTGGAATTCAGCACTCAGTCCGAACCCTTTATATTCAAAACCCAGATTAAAAGAATAATAGATTTCCGGAATGACTGTGTTATACCCAATAGGAACATAATCATAATCATCAATAATTCCATCTCCATTCTGGTCTTTATATTTGATATCGCCCGGTCTTACGATCCCGAACTGTTGAGCAGGACTGTTATCAATATCTGCCTGGTCTACGAAAAAGCCTTCTGCTTCCAGGCCAAAGATCTGGCCCACCGGCTGGCCGGTTCTACGCTGATAATCATACAACCGCGGTTGTTCATACTGTTCCTTGATCTCATTTTTAGCCAGTGTAAATTTACCTCCCAGCGAAAGTTTAAAATCATTGAACTGTTTATCGTAGTTCAACCCGGCTTCCATCCCCCAGCTATCCACAACGCCACCATTCTCAAAAGGAGGCGCGACACCTAATACCGAAGAATATTTACCGACTGAGGAGACCCAGATATCTTTCCGGTGCTGGTAATATCCATCCAGGCTCAGGGTAAACCCTTGCAGAAAAGCGGCATCAATCCCTCCATTGTATTTATAGCCTTTTTCACGGGTAGAATTATAGGTTGCCAACTGGCCTTCCGCCCAGCCACTATACCAGTCGTAATTCTGTCCGAGGTTATATCCGTTACCTCCTCCGTAAGACTGCTGCCAGTAGTTTACCGTCGGAATATGATCCGTCTGAACCAGGCCAGCCGAAGCACGTAATTTCAGGAAATCAATGGCTTTGACATTCTTCATAAACTCCTCTCCGGAGATTACCCAGGCCGCGGATACTGTCGGAGAGAATCCCCATTTATGTCCCGGCGCCAGCATATTAGAGCCGGAAACTACCAGGGCGAGATCAGCGATATAGCGGTTCTTATAAGCATAATGGGTATAAGAAGATACATTCTGCCGGTAAAACGTATTATTAGTTCCGTCTTTCACCCGGTTTTCATAACTGTAGATAACAGAGGTGTATAGTTTATGATCTCCAAATGTTCTGTCATAATCCACATTTCCGATAAAACTAAACTGCCGGTCCTGCCAATCCAGTGAACTATCGTATTTAATATCATCAGTAGCACCTGCCGTATACCGGGTCACCTCTCCGGGAGCCCCATTCACCCAGCTGGTTACAATATCACTGCCATACATAAAATTCCGGGTATGCCCCTCCCAGTAAGAAGCAATATTATCATACCCAAACCGGATAGAAGCGCCTAAGCCTTTTGTCAGGGCGCTCAGATCCTGCCGTAAGGTAAAGTCAGCATTCAACGAACGGTTATGCCCTTTGGAATACCCACGTCCCCGTGCCAGAGCCACCGGGTTAGTCGCTTTGAATGTCTCATTTCCTCCCCAGACATCATCTTCCGTTTTCACCGGATAGAGGGCTGACGGAGTGACATGGGTATAATAGATCAGGTTATCGGAATTTAATCCCGGGCGTCTGAATTCAGACAAAACCCCCAATAAATTGACCTGCAAATTAGTGGTAGAGGTCAATTCTATATCCAGATTGGTACGTACATTCAGTTTGGAATACTGATGTTGAATAAAATAGTTCTCATTGAGGTTCTTATCATTCATGAATCCGCTGTTATTCATCAGGTTTACCATCGTGTAATAGCGGGTCTTTGTGCCTCCGCCCCGGAAACTTACATTATAAATATTGGAGTGTCCATGATCACGAAAAACCTCTTCAAACCAGTTTACATCCGGATATAAATAGGGATATTGTCCACTCTGGAACGCATTCAGCTCATGCTGGTTATAACGTTCACTTTTTCCATCATTCCGCAAAGCCTCATTCAATGCACTCGCATACGTATAAGAGTCTGCCATATCCGGAGTTTTCCGCATGGAGGTAAACGCGTGGTCATAACTCACCTTAATCTCCCGGGTCTTATATTTTCCCCGTTTAGTACGGATAGACATCACTCCGTTGATGCCTTTATATCCATAGAGAGCCACTGCGGCCGCATCCCGTAAAATAGAAACAGACTCTATTTCTTCGACTGTCAATTCCTGGATCCTTCTTTCCAGACCATCAACCAGAACCAGGACATCATTATTATTGAGCGTCTGGAATCCCCGGATAGCCCATCCGGCACTGTTCTCCCAGACCATGCCCGGATTCTGCATAGCCGTCAGTCCCAGGGCATTCCCATAGAGAGAGGTTGAAAGGCTCAGAGAAGAACGCTTGTCGATTTCATCAAACGTAGTACGTGAGATAGAGCCGGTGGATTCCGCCAAAGTCTGTTGAATACCAAACCCCATATCTACCGGCTGGCTACTATATTCCATTTGTATAACCAGCGGTTTTCCTGTTATTACCTCCACTTCCTGATAAGCCTCGTCACCCGTACGTATGGCTAACCGGGTCACTTCCGGCGCGTCTTCTATTTCAAACTCTCCTTTCTTATCCGTCGCAACCTGTATACCGGGATAATCCATGACCGTGACCAGAGCCCCTAATACGGGATTACCCCATTTATCAACTACTTTACCTGTCACACTTTCTTCCTGTGCAAAGATGAAAGCAGGTACGGAGATAAGTATTGCTACTATTAATAATATATTTTTCATAATGATATTATTCTATAATTAAGTCTTTATTTGTCCATGACCATCACCATCCGGGATTCTGGGTTAAACCATACCCTTTATTGATCTCAGTAGGTGGAAAAGCCGCCAGGTACCATTTGGGGTCAAATCCGTATGCCCACCAATACCGGGTTGACAACTCAAATATTTCATACGTAAATTCAGTAGGACGCTCGCCGACCTGGTCAACAGACCAGGGCTCTTCTAACCCATCAGCCCGGTAAATCCGTAATCCATGCAATGGTTTTTGAAAAACATCCTGCTTTTTATGACGGATCAGGTCAAACAACCGGACATCTTCCAGTCCAAGTTCACAGGCACGTTCCCGCAGAATTTCTTCCAGCAGGACACTTTCATCATACAGGTTTTTATCCGGATTAGATTCTTTCAGCCCTCTCAGCCCCACACGGGCACGGATTTGGTCTACTTTAGCGATTGCCTCATCAAACCGGTTTGCTTTCATCAATGCTTCCGCATGGATCAGATAGATCTCCGCCATCCGCAGATAAGGCCACAAAGTAGGCGTATTGAGGTTGGCCGATTTGTCAAGTATGAATTTATAGTTCGCATATCCTGTTGCATATTCTCCTACCTGCTGAACCGGATTGTTGCGGGCTTCACGGCCACCCACCCATAACTCAGCCTGGCGTCCCTGGAAGGTGGCGCCTTCTACCAGGATCGTTTCAAAAAGCCGTGGGTCACGATCCGTAAACATGGTTTCCACATGCTCCGGATTATTCCAGTCAAAAGGTGTACCGTCACCCATCGGGAACATTTCCACAAACTCCTGTGTAGGGGTGAAAGCGCCATTCATACAGGACTGCGGGAAATAATAGTCCCACTGCCAGTTATCCCCGTAGGTATACCGGATACGGGTAGAGATCAGCATTTCGGGATTGTCATAACCGCTACCACGGGTATTATACGCATTCCTGAAAGCATTCCTGTAATCACTGACAGAAGCACCGGAAGCCTGTACTAATCCATATAATCCTTTGGAATTCACCTCCGACATAAATGTTTCACATGCCTGCAGGCATTGGGTCCACAATTCAGATTTATAACCACCATACCATACATGATGACTGGTCACAGCTTCTGATGGATTGGAGTAATAAGGCTGGCTATCATTAAATAAAGGACTGGCGGCAAATAGTAACACCTTACATTTGAGGCCCAACGCAGCCGCACGGGTAAACCGGCCATCCCAGTTGGACACTTCAGCCGCATCAATTCCCCAGGGTAAAACGGCTGCCGCTTCATCCAACAGGTTAATGATAAAGTTAACCGTTTCTTCCACCGTTGCACGGGGTGTATAATAGTCATCAAAGTTGTCACTTACCTCAAAGGAATGATCCACTAACGGCAGTCCACCCAGATGCCGGAACAGGTCAAAATAGCTACAGGCAATGATCATTTTAGCTTCACTTTTGAGACGTTCCATCTCCGCTTTATCCATATCAGGGACACGTTCAATATTTTCAATAAATATCCATCCCTTCCGGATGGCCTGCCAACAACCTTCTTTGGTATAACCAAACCGGGTGTGGCTGCTGGAATCTTCATACCCGGCATCATAGGAGCCACTATAATAATAGCGGTTGACACCATCCCAATCCAGATGGCTATGCCAGCAATCGGACAAGGTTTCAAAGATACCCATGTTCATTTTTCCACCGATATCTTCCCAATACCAGGGTAGTCCGTAATACAAATCGCTATAGGCATTCCAGAGGAACCAGCGGGCATATTCAGCTTTACTGAACACAGTATCAATCGTTACATCTGTTCCCGGATCTTTTTCCAGAAAACTATCTCCGAATTTAATATCATCCACACAGGAGATAGTAGCAACAACGCTAAGAAGAAATAGTATAATAAAGTTTTTCGTCTGTTTCATAATAATTACATATTCGTTTGATCAGAACCCTAATTTTAATCCGACATTAAACACACGGGTCAACGGATATTCAGGACGGTCACTGGTTCTCGATTCCGGATCACCTAATTTGAATTTAGAGATTGTCAACAGGTTATATCCATTCAGATACAAGCGGCAATTTTCTATACCGGCCTTTTTAAAAGGTTTAATCCTGAAATTATAACCAATCTCTATATTTTTCAGTCTCAGGTAATTGGAGTTTACCAGGAACAGATCAGAATTCGCATAGTTATTTGTTTTATGCTCAATCGTTGCCCGCGGTAGTTTTGCCGTAGCCGCGGTTTCCGGTGTCCAGCGTTCTTCTACCTGATAGAGGAGCAACCCTTTTTGATGAGTATCTCCCATCGGTTCACGGAAGGTCTCCTGAAGCAACCGGGACACATTCCAGCCACCGGTCCACTGCATACTGAGGTCAAACCCTTTCCATTCAAAACCCAGGTTCAAACCCGCGATATACTGAGGCACGTTGGTATAACCCAGCTTCATTATATCATCGGAGTCAATGACACCATCTCCATTCAGGTCTACATAGACACAATCCCCATATTCAAGTCCTCCGGCATGTTCCGCAATCGGCTGTCCAAACTCGGCTTCATAACGCGCGTCAGCCGTTTCATCATAAAAGCCCCAGAATTTGCGGACAAAATAAGAACCTACCGGATTCCCTTTTTGCCACATATACTCTTCATTCGGAGGTACTTCTCCACTTTCTTTAACCTCATTCTTTGCGTATGATAAGTTTCCAGCCACCCAGTAACGGAACCCGTTCCGGAGTTTATCATCCCACCGTAAAGAAAGTTCATATCCCTGACTATCCACAATCCCCATATTTACCACCGGCATAGACATCCCCAGAATACCCGGATACGTAAGCGGTTTCACCAGAATATCCACCCGGTGCTCTCTGAAATAATCCGCGGTCACCTTCAAACGCTCCTGGAAAAAGGCCATATCAATCCCATAATTCTGTTTATAAGCCTTTTCCCAGGTTACATCCTGATTGGATTTAGCGCTTTCATACGCACCACTCTGGTTACTACCATTATTGGTTCCGAAATTATATCCTCCGCTATTCAGGACATAACTATCCGGAATGTAAAGGAAACGTTGCTGGATATTACTTACATAATATTTATCATTCCCTACCACCCCAAAGGAAGCTCTTACTTTCAGGTAGTTAAGATAATATTTGATGTCCTGCATGAAACTTTCTTCCGACACTACCCAACCAACTGATCCGGCGGGAAATATACCATACCGTTTTCCCGGGGCAAAGTTTTCAGAACCATTGTATCCGATATTAAACTCTGCCATATAACGGGTTTTCCAGTCGTAGGTCACACGTCCGACCAGGCCGACATATCCGGAAGGGATATCCGTATACTGGCGAGGGTAATAGGTTTTCGATTGGTTATACAAAACCAGCGCGCCCACTGAATGCTCCTCAAACTTCCGGTTGTAATTCAGACTTGCTTCCGCATACCAGTCACGCCCTTTTTCATAGGAGGTTGAATAATTTACCTGGGAGTCATCCCCGCTTTTCTTTAACTCAACTTCCCCGTTACTTGTCAATACCGGAGTATAATAAGGAGTGGAAGAGGAACCTCTTTTGATATGCCCGTAACTACTGTTGTAAGAACCTTTCAATTTTACAGAAAGTCCCTTTGTAAGCATATCCAATTTCTGGTCAAGCACAAAGTCCAGATTCAGGACATTGGTGGTTTTATTGTTATACCCCTGTCCGTAGAAAGAGTCCAGACCGTCTGATCCGGGATTGGGAATATAGTCGGCATTCGTCTTGATCCATTTGCCATCCACAATACCGGCTCCGGAAAAAGGAGTAGCCCAATAGAGTTTCCGGAACAACTGGTTCCCATCTTCATCTGAAATAGGTGTATTTTTACTCTCCATACGGCCTCCCAGATTTACCTGCAAAAGAGTGGTTTTGGTAATATCGAAATCGATATTGGCACGGTAGTTATAACGGTTGTAATTGAAGTTGAAGTTATAACCTGTTTCGAAAGTTTTGAACAAACCTTCCTGCGTGAATGCCCCTACGGAAACAAAATAACGGATGTTATCTACCCCTCCGGTTATATTGATATTATGCTGAGACTGGAATGCTCCGCCTTTCAACAACATATCCTGCCAGTCCGTATCCGGATATAACAAAGGATCGGACCCTGTACGGAACGCTTCCAGCACCTCCGGCTGAAACTTATATTCCGCAGGCGATGCTCCGTCATTTGCCTGTGCTTCATTATAAAAAGAAGCATACTGGTAGCTATTGGCAAATTTCAGTAACCGGGAAGGCACCTGTACCCCTGCGGAGGTAGAAACTGAGATCTTTGCTTTTCCCTGAACCCCACGTTTAGTGGTGATCAGGATCACACCATTTGCACCACGTACCCCGAACACAGCCGTAGCCGAAGCATCCTTTAACACAGTGATACTTTCAATTTCATTCGGGTCCAACTGGGAGAATTCACGCTCTACTCCATCCACCTGGATCAAAGGTGCGGAACTGTTTAAGGTAGTGATACCACGTATATAGATCTCTGCATCATCCGCTCCCGGCTCACCAGAATACTGAACAGATGAAACCCCACTCACAAGTCCGGACAATGCATTTGACAAAGAGCCGGTGGGGGTTTTAAGTAACTCATCCCCTTTGACAGAGGAGATAGCTCCGGTTACTGATACCTTCTTCTGGCTACCGTAGGCTACCACCTGCACCTCTTCCAGCATTTGAAGGCTCTCTTCCAGAGCAACCGTTAATTTGGTTTGATTTCTTACCTGAATAGTTTGTGATTCATACCCAATATAAGAGAAGTTTAGAGAGGAATTCGTCTCAGATACTTTAATAGAGAAGTTTCCATCAATATCCGTAACGGTTCCTAAGTTTTTTCCTACTACAGTAATAGATACACCGATCAGTGGTTCTCCTGTAATATTATCGACAACTGTTCCGGTAATGGTCTTGTCCTGTGCCCACGTACTATAAGAACTAACTCAGGAAATAAAAAACGTATTTG
>JAJQES010000212.1 GCA_021201565.1 Tannerellaceae bacterium | reverse complement strand
ATATATAAATGCAAAAAACTGGCCATAAGGAGCTAACCCATCTGATTGACAGGAACGTAAAGCGGTTTATTTATTTTGCTTATACGTATATCGGCGACCGGGCAGTGGCAGAAGATATTGTGTGGGAAAGCATCATGATTTATTGGAAAAACCGGCATACCCTTTCCGGTGATTCTAATATTTATGCCTATATCCTGACCATTATTAAAAATAAGAGCCTCAATTACCTGCATCGCCAGACACTCCGGGAAGAAGCCGAATCCTATATTCAAGCCCGTGACCTATGGGAACTCAACCTGCATATTGCTACCTTAGAAGCGATTAATCCTGAAAAAATATTTTCCGAAGAAATTCAGCAAATTGTAGATAAAACCATTGAGACCTTACCGGAACAAACCAAACTGATCTTTATGAAAAGCCGGTACGACAACCTGACACATAAAGAAATCGCAGCTCAGATGGGGATCTCCACAAAAGCGGTAGAGTTCCATATCACGAAAGCATTGAAAGTACTCCGGGTAGCCTTAAAAGACTATATCCCCTCATTTCTTTTGTTCTTTTTTTAAATAAAATGTGATTTTCGTTAGGGATGTACATCTCCCGTTTGTCTATATTAATAGAACCCTATTGATATGGAGAAAGAAAAACTATATAAATTCTTTAACCGGGAAGCTACTCCTTCTGAAAAAGAAGAGATCAAAGAATGGGTAGAAGCCTCACCGGAAAACCGTGAACTGTTATTTCGGGAACGGGAGTTCTTTTCGGCGATGATCCTCACCTGTGAAACACCTCCGGAGAAAAAGAAAGGCCAGTCCCGGGTAGGGATGAAAGAGTTAATAAAAGTGGCCGCTATTATCGCGCTCACTCTGACAGCCGGTTTGGCTTTTTATACTGCAAATGAAAGACATAAAGAACAAACCCTACATTCCATTATAGTGCCTCCCGGCCAACGGGTGAACCTAATCTTGCCTGACGGGACCCATGTGTGGCTGAATGCCCGTACCACCTTCCGGTATCCCGGAGTTTTTACCGGTTCAAAACGGGAAGTCGTGCTGGACGGAGAAGCCTGGTTTGAAGTAAAACACGACAGGAAAAATCCTTTTATAGTACATACCAATACCTGTGAGATAGAGGTGTTGGGTACTACATTTAATGTGGAAGATTATTCCGGTTCGGATGATTTCCGGACCGCCCTTATGGAAGGATCCGTAAAAATATCCGGCCATAAAGAACAAACCCTCATTCTTTTGCCCGATCAGATGGCCTCCATCCGGAATGGTGTGTTAACGGCTGAAGAGATCTCCGATTATGATTATTATAGCTGGCGGGATGGTTTGCTTTGCTTTAAAGACCTGGATTTTATGCAACTTATGCGCCGCTTTGAAAAATCCTACGGCGTGCGGATTGAAGTCATGAATGAGAAAGTCAATAGATATGGATTTTCTGGTAAATTCCGGATTTCAGACGGAATCGATAATGCCTTACGTGTATTACAAAAAGATGTCCCTTACACCATCGGGAAAAATGAGGATAACTCCGTTATATATATAAAATAAAATGGTTAAACCCTTAAATCATATTGCCTATGAAGAACAACTGTTGATAACCTTAAAAGTAATATGCCGGCAAGTCCCCTAAACCCGCCGGCATAAAGCTAAAACAATTTTTCAAACTGTATTAACTCTTAAACTATTACAAAGATATGGATAAAAATTCTTTATCAGAGATTTGTATGCAAAAAACCGATCCGCATACACATTTTTTTAGACCTGTAAAAATGATTGTTTTGCTCTTATTTGTGTTAGCCGGCTGTCTGTTTACAGAAAATGTCTATTCGCAAAGTGCCCGGGTAACTGTACATTTAACAGATACTCCCCTTGAAAAGGTCATGGAGACCATTGAAAAACAAACTGACTTTCTGTTTGTGTACAATAAAAATATCGATATAAACAGAAAAGTCTCCGTACAGAAAAGCAATGAACCGTTAGGAAATCTCTTAGAGTCTCTTTTTAAAGGTACCGGTGTACGGTACACCGTAGAAGGCTCCTATATTATTCTTTCCGTTGCGGCAGAAAACAGTGCCGGTGCGGTTGCTCAGCAGGGGAAACTAATCACAGGAGTGGTTATGGATCCTATAGGCGAACCCATTATCGGGGCCAATGTAGTAGAGAAAGGGGCCGCCTCCAATGGAACTGTTACAGACATGGACGGAAAATTCTCTTTATCCCTGACCCAGACAAACGGGACACTCCTTGTCTCGTATATCGGGTACTTATCCAAAGAAGTGCCGGTAGGGAATGGGTCTTACCTGACCATACAACTGCTGGAAGACACCCAAACCCTCGAAGAAGTGGTCGTGGTGGGCTATGGCGTGATGCGTAAAAAGGATATAACCGGTGCCATGACCTCCATCGCGACCGAGAAAATAGACCGGTCGAATATCAATACAGTCGACCAGATGTTACAGGGACGATCTTCCGGGTTATATATGGTGCAGAATTCCGGATTTCCGGGAGCAGGGGCAACCATCCGTATCCGGGGAGGTAATTCCATCTCCGGGGGAAATGAACCTCTATATGTAATTGATGGAGTACCGGTTTATTCTGCCGCTCAGAGCAGCCATACCGATTTAAATCCTTTAAATACCATTGCCGTATCGGATATTCAATCCATAGAAGTGTTGAAAGATGCTTCCGCTACTGCCATATATGGAGCCCGTGGAGCAAATGGAGTGATTCTGATCACGACCAGACAGGGGGCAAATGAAAAAACAAAAGTATCTTTCGATGCATCCTTTGGAGTACAAAATGCCCGGAAAAAATATGAATTGCTGAATGCGCAGGAATATCAGGAATTTGTGAATGAAGCCTATTGGAGAGCCTTAGGTAAACCGGAAGATAATAAATATCCGGTGTATGACCCGGCGATTGCTCCGGTACATACCAACTGGCAGGATGAAATGTTGAATTCCAACGCATTGATGCAGAATTATACTTTGTCCGTCTCCGGCGGAAATGCGAAAACCCGTTTCCTGACCACTCTGAATTATGTGGACCACGATGGGATCGTAAAAGCAACGGACATGCAAAAATTAACGCTACGGGCGAATCTGGACCATGATATCAGTTCAACCATACAAATGGGGCTTAATATGTCTATGGCACAGGTCAATACCAACCGGGTGGGTACAAATGTGTTACAGCGTTCTGTGACAAGTCCTCCCAACATTCCTGTTTATAATGAAGACGGTGCTTATACGAATCAGACCATGGTCGGAGACCTTTTCTATAATCCGGTAGCCACTATTAAGGAAGGAACTAATTTCAACAAACAGTTCCGTACCCTGAATAATTTGTATGTAAACTGGGAAATTATCAAAGGACTTACTTTCCGTACCACCTTTGGAGTCGATCTAAGTTTCGGCGATCAACAATCGTATGATCCCCTGAGTACAACCGAAGGACAAAGTACAAGCGGCAGGGCACGGGTCTCTTCCGATAAGGACTATATGTGGGTCAATGAGAATATATTAACCTATATGAATACTTTCGGTAAACACCATATCAATGCAATGATCGGGCTGACCCAGCAGTCGCAAACTAATCAGAAGGTAGGCGCCGAGAGCCAGCACTTCCTGAATGATAATCTGGAAATGTATGATTTAGCGTCGGGAACCGTAGCCATCCCTTCCACCTCTTCCATGACTCAGTGGGCATTGTTATCCTATTTAGGTAGACTAAACTATGGGTTCAATGACAAATACCTGTTCACCGTTTCTCTCCGGGCGGATGGGTCATCCCGTTTCGGGAAAAATAACCGGTGGGGGTATTTCCCTTCGGCAGCCGTAGCATGGCGGGCCTCCGAAGAGGAATTTATAAAATCGCTGGACCTGTTTAGTAACCTGAAAATACGGGCCAGTTACGGATGGACCGGTAACCAGGACGGGATCGGAATATATCCTTCGATGGCACTCTTAGGAAAACAACAATATACGCTGAATGGGGTAAAAGTCATGGGATACGGCCCTACCCAGGTAGCCAATTATGATCTGAAATGGGAGACTACCCGTCAGACCGATGTCGGAATAGAGATGGGATTCTTTAACAACCGGCTTAATTTTTCAGCAGACTATTATTATAAAAAGACCCATGACCTGTTATTACAAACAAAAATACCCTCCACTTCCGGCTTCGATTCCGGACTGAAAAATATTGGAGAAGTCGAAAACAAAGGATTTGAATTAAGCCTCAATACGACCCCGGTGACAGGTGCATTTACCTGGAATTCGGATTTCAACATTAGCTTTAACCGGAATAAAGTGCTGAGCCTGGGAGATATTTCTTTTATGCAACCCAGTAGTCCGACAGGAACCGGTGCCGGACTGGAAACTTCCCGGATGTTGATTGTCGGCCAGCCCTTAGGTATTTTTTATGGATACAGGGGAGATGGTATTTTCAGTACCACAGATGACATTGCCTCTTCGGCTCAGCCCACCGCCCAGCCGGGAGACCTCCGTTTTAAGGATTTGAACGATGACAATATGATTGACGCTGAAGACCGGGAAGTGATCGGATGTGCCCAGCCCAAATTCTTTGGCGGATGGAACAACTCATTTTCCTATAAAGGATTTGACCTGAATATCTTTATGGTCTTTTCTTACGGGAATGATATTTACAATGCCACAAAAGCTGAAATGGAAGGGGTGGCAGGCACAAGCAACCAATACAGAACCGTATTGAACAGATGGACAGAGGAGAATCAAAATGCCAGTATCCCACGTGCGTATGCTGTGAAACTGACTTCACGCTCCTGGGATTATTTAGTGGAAGATGGCTCTTTCCTGCGGATACAGAATATCAACTTAGGCTATACCTTTCCGGAAAAAGTCCTGCAAAAGACCCGGATTGTGCAATCCGCCCGTGTGTATTGTTCCTTACAGAACTTCTTCACCTTCACGAAATACAGTGGACTTGACCCGGAAGTAAGCCGGTATGGACAAGATAATATAGCAATGGGATATGATTATTTTACGTATCCGATGAATAAAACGGTAACGTTTGGAGTAAATGTCGTTTTCTAATTAATAACAGATATGAAAAAAAATATTATATACATACTAATAGCAGTACTGGGGCTTCAGTCCTGCGTAGATCTGGACCAGGTTCCTTACAGTTCACTGACTCCCGAAAATTTCTTTACGAATGAAGCAGATGCCAGATCGGCAGTAATCTCTGTCTATTCCACGTTTACAAATACAGATATTTTTAATCAGTTTTCAGAAACCATCCATTCTCAGGGCACCGACGACAGTGAATGGGGATATGGCAGGGCAACGAACAATGCGGATAAAAACGATTTTGACAAATTTGTCTATACCACAGAGTCTAATTTAGTGTACCGTGTCTGGAAAGGGTATTATGAAGGCATCAACCGGTGCAATTATGCGATCGAGAATATCGAAGCCATGCCGGAAGACAAAATATCCCCGGTCGTTCAAAAGCAATTAATAGCCGAGGCTAAATTTATCCGGGCCTACTTTTATTTTGCCATGGTGAGATATTGGGGGGAAGTACCGTTGATTACCCGGCAAACACTTACCCTGGATGGGTTAGAAGTACCCAAAGACCCGGAAGATAAAATTTATGCATTTGTCATTGACGACCTGGAATATGCCTGCGAATATCTTCCGCTGAAATCGGACTATGCCGCTTCCGAAGCAGGAAGGGCCACCAAAGGGGCGGCCCTGGCGCAATTGGCTAAAGTCTATCTTACCTTAGAAGAGTGGCAAAAAGTAATTGACCTGACCACAGAGGTGATGGGGTTAGGATACGCGCTGTATGAAAACTACGCGGATAATTTTGATATTGAAAAAGAGAATGGCATAGAATCCCTCTTTGAAATCCAGTATTTAGCCGGAGATGGAAATGCCGGAAGTGTGTATAACGGATATTTCAGGCCTCCTTTTGTAACCATAAACGGATGGGCGGGGTATGGTGATAATCCTGTCACGAAAAACCTGTATGATGCCTACGGAACCACCGGAGACCTGCGACGGGATGTAAATATTCGCTTATATACCCGGGAAGAATATCCAAATATGGATCAGAATATTGAATACCCCTATTACTGTAATAAATATATTGATCTGGATCCTATTGCCACACGTAGCAGTAGCGGTAACAATCACGTTGTGTTAAGATATGCCGATGTCCTGCTGATGCGTGCCGAAGCGTTGGGCAGAATGAATCCCGCCAGTCCGGAAGCCTACACCTATCTCAATCAGGTAAGAAGAAGAGCCTACGGAGTCCCAATGGACCAACCCGCCGCCTGCGATGTAACTCCCGTAAATTCCGTGGAAGAATTTGTCGAAATAATTATCAAAGAAAGAAGATTAGAATTCGCTTTTGAAGCCCATCGCAGATTCGACCTGTTAAGAACAAAGAAACTAAAAGAGGCGATGATGGCACAAAATCCGGAAATAGGGGCCGTAATATCCGAAAAGCACTATTATTTTCCGGTACCCCAGACTGAGCTGGATGCGAACAGATTATTGGAACAACATCCTTTATGGAAATAAATAGAAAATACATACAAAATACATATTAAATGAGTAATAGAAGAAATTTTATCAAAACAACCGGCATGATGGCCGTCGCTGCTACCCTTCCGGGAATAGGAACTTCCTCTAATCCGGAAGCCGTACATTCGGTTTCATCGAAGAAAATGACAGTCAAAAACGGAGATCCATGGGATGTGATCGTAGTCGGTGGCGGACCGGCAGGTTGTGCCGCGGCTACGGCTGCCGCACGCGAAGGAGCAAAAGTGTTACTGATCGAAGGAACCGGAGCGTTGGGCGGGATGGGAACCTCCGGCTTGCTGAATGCCTGGTGCCCCTTTACAGATAAAGAAAAGATCATTTATAAAGGAATCGCCGAAAAAGTATTTCAGGAGTCAAAGAAAGGCGTGCCACATGTGAAAGGCGATGATTGGGTGCCGATCAACTCCGAACATCTGAAAGTCGTGTATGATGATCTGGTAAGTTCGGCAGGAGTTTCTGTGTTATTCTTCTCCACCATGGCTGCTGTGGAAATGAAACAAAAAGGAGTGGTTGATGCCATTATTGTAGCCAATAAAGCCGGATTAACCGCCTATAAAGCCAACCTGTTTATAGATTGTACGGGCGACGGCGACCTGGCAGCCTGGGCAGGAGCCGGGTTTGATATGGGGGACGGCACCGGGAACGTGCAACAGGGCACCCTTTGTTTCACCTTATCCAACATAGATCCCTACCAGTATTCCTTAGTAGGCAGTGTACATTCAAACCGGAAAGACGGTCCTGTTTATAAAATGCTGGCCTCCGGTAAATATGAACTGATAAAAGACAGCCATATTAATGACAAATGTGTCGGGCCCGGTTTTCTGGCTTTCAATGCCGGGCATGTAACGGTGGATAGTACAGACCCTGCCTCCCTTTCCGCAGCCATGATGACCGGCCGGAAAATAGCCCGCCAGTTCCGGGATGGGCTTGCCGAATACGAGCCTAACGTGTTTGCCGCTTCTTTCCTGGCCGGTACCGGCGCCCTTATGGGGATCCGGGAAAGCCGGCGTATCCGGTGCGATTATACCTTTACGCTGGAAGACTGGCTGGCCAGAAGAAACTTTGAAGATAATATCGGCAGAAATGCCTATTATATTGACGTTCATAAAAGGGATGCCACCCACTATCCCAGATATGATAAAGGCGAATCACACGGGATTCCGTTCAGAAGTCTGCTGCCCGTAGGATTAAAGAATGTGTTCGTGGCAGGCCGTTGCATGTCCACCGACCATTATGCACATGGCAGCCTGCGGGTCATGCCCCCCTGTTTAGTCACCGGTGAAGCCGTAGGCGTGGCAGCCGGACAGATCTGTAAAGCAAAGACCCCTGATATCCATGCTGTGGATGTAAAACAACTCCAGAAGAGATTACTCAATGTAGGCCAATTACTCTAATACTTACTACGTACGGATTACCGGAGTTTCTGTGTAATCCGTACTTTCCACCTGCCGGAATATCAGCACCCTGGTATGGTCGGATTTTCTTTTTTTGCCTGGTTCTTTCTGTAAACCCTCCATCACCTGGAGTGTGGTCCGCGAACTTAGCCAGCCCTGGACCCTATATCTTTTCCCCGGATACGTCTGATTGACAACCCGTATAGCTTATTTCTTCAACGCCTTCCCGGTTTTGTTTATCAATTGATATATTATCGAATTCCAATTGGTTTCCAAAACTATATGATATGAAATCCGGAACGATACCAATTGTTTTCTTTTTGTTTTATATATGTTAAACAATACTTAGAGCCGCAAAAGAAAAGATGGCATACGGGAAGACTTTTACCCAGAAAGGCCTCAAAAGAGTAAAATAGAGAGTAACTAACAAAAAACTTAAAATAATTACCGGGTTAAATGGTTTATTAACAGCTGGTTATATTTTGCGCTGAAAAGCGGTGGACTTTTGTCCACCTCAAAAGGAAAAATGTCCACCTCCTTCTCATTTTCGTCCTCTATTTTTGTTTCCGTAAATGAATCGTCTAACAATTAAAAATTCTAATGGCATGAAGGCACAACGTAACTGGTTGACCTGTTTTCTTCTTTTAATCGTGTTTCCTTTAACAGCACAACAAAAGGCTGAGGTCGTAGTGAATGTGGATCTTGGAAAGGATACCATCAGCCGGCATATATACGGACATTTCGCAGAACATTTGGGAAGAGGTATTTATGGCGGCCTGTGGGTAGGTGAAGATTCACCTATTCCTAATACCAAAGGTGTACGTAATGATGTGATTGAAGCGTTGAAAAATCTTCAGATACCAAACCTGCGCTGGCCGGGTGGCTGTTTTGCCGATGAATATCACTGGATGGATGGCATCGGTCCGCGTAACCAGCGCCCTAAAATGGTAAATACCCACTGGGGAGGCGTCACCGAAGATAATAGTTTCGGGACCCATGAATTTCTGGACCTGTGTGAAGTGCTTGGTACTGAACCCTATATTTGCGGGAATGTAGGTAGTGGAACGGTAGAGGAGATGGCTAAATGGGTAGAATATATCACGTTCGATGGTGAAAGCCCTATGTCTGCCCTGCGTCAGCAAAATGGGCGTGAAAAACCCTGGTCCGTAAAATTCTGGGGTGTAGGAAATGAAAACTGGGGATGTGGGGGGAACATGACTCCGGCAGCTTATGCGGAACATTATCGCCGCTATGCCACTTATTGCCGCAACTATGGTGATAACAAACTATACCGTATTGCCGGAGGTGCCAATGTTGATGATTATGAGTGGACCGAAACCCTGATGAAAAACATTCCCAACCGGATGATGAATGGACTTTCTTTACACTATTATATGCATACAAACGGCTGGATGGATAAAGGGAGCGCGCTTCTCTTCGATGACAATGACTATATCAATAGCCTGGTCCGGACGGTCTATATGGATGAACTGATCACTAAACATGGAAATATCATGGATGTGTATGATCCCGGAAAGAGGATTTCGATTGTTGTTGATGAATGGGGAGCCTGGTATAATGTAGAACCGGGAACAAACCCCGGATTCCTTTTCCAGCAGAACACGATGCGTGATGCTTTGATCGCAGGCCTGACACTGAATATTTTCCATAAACATTGCGACCGGGTGAAAATAGCCAATATTGCCCAAATGGTAAATGTGTTACAGGCTATTATTATGACAGAAGAGGACAAAATGATCCTGACACCGACTTACCATGTGTTCGATATGTACAAAGTACATCAGGATGCGCTGATGTTACCGGTCGAAGTAACCTCTCCGGTGTATAGCCGGGAAAAAAAGAAATTGCCAGCTATCAGTGCGACTGCTTCAAAAGATAAATCCGGGGCCGTGCATATTACTTTTGTAAATGTGGATCCTGCAAATGAGATAGATATTACCTGTAATTTACGTGGCATGGTCTCCGGTACAGTAAAAAAAGGACAGATATTATCTGCTAAAAATCTACGTGAACATAACACCTTTGAAAAACCGGATGCTGTTCAGTTAGCCGATTTCAAAGGGGCTAAATATAAAAACGGCGATCTTTCCCTGAAAGTACCGGCCGGTTCGTTAGTGACTATTAAGATCCAATAACTATTTCTCTAAGGTTAACAAATTATGAGTAAGAACACATTTTCAGGGGCAGCCATGTATATGGCTGCCATCCTTCTCACCCTGATCTCCTGCCGGACAGAGAGAGCTGCTTTGACTCCTGTCAATTCTGCCAATCCCTGGCCGGACGACTATCGTTCGGTTTCCGGCATGGAACATTATACATCCTGGGGAGTCTATAATGTGCATGATCCGGCCTGTTTCAAAGTAGGCGATACATTTTATATGTATTCAACGGACGCTATTTATCATGAACCGGGTAGTAAACGGGCGGATGAATTAGGAATTAAAGAAGGAAACATACAGGTACGGAAATCAAAAGACCTGGTAAACTGGGAATTTGCAGGCTGGGCTTTTGACGGGATCCCGGAAGAAGCGGTAGCATACGTACGTGCCAATATGCGGGGGCGGAAAGAGCGCGGTGCAACCAATATCTGGGCACCATTTCCCATACAGTATAAAGATAAATACAGATTATATTATTGTGTATCTGCATTTGCCCAGTCTGTTTCTTACTTAGGACTGGCCGAATCGGATTCGCCCGAAGGACCCTGGGAACTGAAAGGATGTGTCGTGAAAACCGATTCGACTTCCCGGATGAATGCCATTGACCCCAGTGTAATTATTACGGAAAACGGTGAACACTGGATGCATTACGGATCTTATTTCGGGGGATTGTTCTGTCTGCAATTGGATCCGGAAACCGGATTGGCCATGCGGGAAGGGGATCAGGGACACTTAGTCGCGACCCGGGCAAACCGCCAAAAGGACAATATCGAAGCACCGGAGATCCTATACCATCCGGAATTTAATCAATATTACCTGTTTGTTTCTTATGACCCGTTAATGACGACCTATAATGTGCGGGTAGGACGTTCGGATAAACCGGAAGGGCCTTTCTATGATATCTTTGGGGCTGATCTGGCAGAAGAAACCAACAACTATCCGGTATTAACACATCCCTACCGTTTTGAGAACCATCCGGGGTGGGCCGGTACCGGCCACTGTGGGGTTGTGCAGGATGAAGGACGTTATTTTATGATGCACCAGGGACGGCTTAGTCCGGACAATCAGCTGATGGTGCTGCATTTGCGCGAAATGTTCTGGACAGCAGAGGGTTGGCCGGTTGTATCCCCGGAACGGTATGCCGGGATTCCGCAGGAAGAGTTGATCGCGGCTGATTTTATAGGTGACTGGGAGATCATCCTGGTACGGGATAGCAAATATGAGCGGGATCTCTGGGCCGGACAAATCCTGTGGGGTGAAGGTGAACTGCAAAAAGAGGAAGTAGATGTTTCTACCCGTTACACCTTTACCAAAGAGGGACAAGTGCAGGGAGAACAGGAAGGCACCTGGAGCTATCATCCCCGGAAAGGACTCTGTCTGGAATTAGGAGGAGAAAAAATCACCGGCCTGATCCCTCACATAGGACAGGAT
>JAJQES010000257.1 GCA_021201565.1 Tannerellaceae bacterium | reverse complement strand
CTGCTCAATAAAGAGACAAAAAAACGTTCCAAAATTATATATATTCTCTATTTGAGACATATTAAATCACACTCATTAAAAACTAACAGCCACATTGGTCCCTATGGTAAAAGGTTTTCCTTTCTGTCCAAACCAGCTATTTTCAACAGTAAAAGCATACGTAGTATATTCTGAGTTTGTCAGGTTTCTGGCCCATATCCCCATAGTAAGGATCCCTTTAGTAGCAGAAACTTTGGCATTCAGCACTCCGTAGTAAGAACTTTCCGCTACATTGGAATCACTCCAGTACAATTTACCTGTCCCGGTATAATTTACACTAAAAGTAATCCGGTCAAGATACTCCCGCAGGGAAGAAAGCGTATAATCAGCGCCTATGGAAAAAGTATGGTCGGGAATAAACGGAATATAATTCCCGGAATAATCTATATTTTCCTGCGTGCCTGCCTCTTTTCCATAATAATAATCTTTAAATTTAGCATGTGTATACCCATAATTAGCCTGTAACATAAAGCCATTAAATAAATTACCCAACAAAGTCACCTCCACCCCTTTACTGGTTGAACGGGCTGCATTCCTCAGAATTTGTCCGATACCGTCAATACGCTGGTAGGTCTGCTGGTTTTTCCAGTCTATATAAAACAAGGCCATTTCGGCTCTGATCCGGTTTTCCCAGAAATTAGTTTTTGCCCCGAATTCATAATTCCAGCTATATTCAGGTTTATACGTCTGGTACTCTTCTTCCACCTTCGTAGCAGTATTAAATCCACCGGTTTTATATCCCCGGGTCACCGTTCCATAAATCATTTGTGATGAAGGAAAGGTATATTGTAAAGAGAAGCGGGGAGTCACCTGGTTAAAGGACAAATTACTATCAAAAAGAGTAGGTTCCATTACATTTTCTCCCATAGAGACACGGGTAGTATTATCAATAGAAGCATGTTCATAATCATAACGGACCCCAGCGGAAAGAGATAACCCTTCTGTAAACAGACGGTCTATCGTAGACTGATGATAAAATGCAATTCCATAGGTAGGAATATTATAATTTATATTCTGGTGCATATTCATATCAAAGCGGTCAACGTCAATGGCATAGTCTAACTTCTGCCAGAAACCGAATGCGCCGAACAACCACTTATACCGGTTATCTGTTTTTGATTTGATATTAAATTCGTCCGAGAACATATTTTGTTTTTGCTTCTGGTCTGCTAAGTATAAATGTTCAGCCGTAAAATCCTGGTCCAGTTTCTGCCGGTCAGAGATATACTGAAATGAAGTTTGATTACTCAAAATATACCGGTCTCCTTCATATTCCAGAATAGCGCCATTGGTAGAAAGGGTTCTTCTGTAAAAGCTATATTCATCATACTCCACCTCGCCTACTTTATTGGCTGTAATATCCATGACAGCATAGGGATATCCACCCTGATCTATATAATCAATGGAACTCAGCAATTTCAGAGTCAGCGCCGGATTTATCTGCCAGTCTAACCGGATACGACCGGACCCTTCGTCTAATACATCCGCTGCCTTCGATGTATATAAGTTTGTAAAGTATCCATCCAAATGATGATAATCTGTAGAAACAGAATAGGCTATATTCTCACTGATTTTTCCATAATGAGAAGCCGCAGCCTGGATATTGGTATAACTGGCTGTCGAAAAAAACAAATTCGTCTGCTGGTATTTTAAGGGAGATTTAGTATAGACATTAATCAAACCGCCCATTGTATTACGTCCGTAAAGGGTACCCTGCGGACCACGCAGCACCTCTACATGATCAATTTCATTAAAATCAAAATCAAAAGCTGATTTTTCAAAATAAGGAATCCCATCTACATATAATCCTACCGAAGGAGCATTGAGGCGAGAGCCAATCCCACGGATATATACAGGAGAGGTCATTTTAGATCCGAAATCGGGAATATACAGATTCGGTACCACTGCGCTCAGATCTTTAATACTGGTCATGTTCCGGTTTTTAAGCATGGTGCCGTTTACTACCGTAGCAGCAACCGGAAGTTCCGCAAGTTCTTTATCCTGCTTAAAAGACTGCACAACAATATCCTCTAAATAAATCTGTTTGTGTGTCAGTGTATCTGCCTGTTCTGCCCATACCATAACCGTGAGCATCAGGTAACCCGTCAAAATCCAAGACCCTTTTTTCATTTCTATCTGATTTATTATTTAAAATACAAGTGCCAGATCCACCCCAATCTGGAAAGGTTTCCCCTTTTGGATAAACGGGTTTCCAAACGACTCAAAATAAAAGGCAGAGAACTGTGTATCTGACAGGTTACGACTCCATACATCCAGTTTTACCATCCCTTTACGAACTCCTACCCTGGCATTTACTGTACTGTAAAAATTCTGGGTGATATCATTTATCTCGGTCCAGTAAATTTTTCCGGTACCGTTTACCTGCGCTGCTGCCGTAAACTGATCTACAAATTTATTGCGGAGCAGCTTTGTGTACTGCAATCCGATATTTAAAGTATGCTGTGGTATATAAGGTACATAGTTTCCATTACAGTCAATATGTTCTGTTTTACTTTTCTCATAGATATAATCCCGAAAAGTCGCATTCGTATATCCATAATTAAGATCAGCAGTCAGATTATCGGTCAGTTTTGCCTGTAAAGTAGCCTCGATACCATAACTCCGGGCTTTCCCGGCATTGGCCAAAATACGTCCGTTGCCGGTTTCTACAAACTTTGTGATCTGCAGATCACGGATATCCGTATAAAAGAAAGTCAATTCAGTATGCAAACGGTCTTTGATCAATTCGCTACGCATGCCTAATTCATAATTCCAGCTTTGCTCCGGCTTATAAGACATCGCCTCTTCCAGGGAGAGTGGCTGGAACATATTAAAAATGTCATCCATAGATTGTCCCGGCCTCATCTGGTCCATCAGCTCTTTCAAAGCAGCCATCATATCCACCTGCATCTGAGTCTGCATGACATCTGCAGACATCTGCACATTATATCCTCCGGTCTTATATCCTTTGGCTACTGAGAAATAGGTAAATGTAGAAGGAGTACACTGATAACGCAGGGAGACTTTAGGCAACACCTGCCAAAAATCCTGAGAGATCTTTTCATTAATGACTGTATATTCATCCCAATAATTGGACAGTGGAATGGAAGGCATTCCCGGAGCGACACTAAATCCCAGATCCATTTTAGCCTGAGAATTATATTTCATCTGTTGTTTTTCATAATCCAGACGTACACCGGCCGTCAGTGAGAGACCTTCAGTAAACAGGTTGTTATAGGTAGATTGATGATAAACAGCCGCTCCCCACGAAGGAGTTTCAAAATCTCCCGGTATATATAACTCATCCTCCAACACCGTAAAGGCCGGCATTCCGGGGTTATTTTCTTTTAGATCATCAAATGTTTTCTGTAATACATCCTGAATACCATCCTCTTTAAAAGTAACCGGCCCCTGCGTGTTCAATTGGTTATAGAAACCAAACGCACCGGCGGACCACTGATAATTATGAGAGGTATTGCTTTTTAATGTAATCTCTTCGGTAAAGGCTTTTTGTTGTTGTTTTTGATTCAATGTAAAAATAGATTTCGGAGTAAAATCCTGATCCATATGCATATCATCTTTCATGTACTGGTAGCTGGTTGTACTGGACAGCACAAACTTATCAGCGTGATATTGTAAAGATAAATTATTATTCAGGACCCGGCGGTTATAATCAGAAGGATTATTGAAATTGACTGGATTAATCACTCCGGTTTCTTTATTATATAATCCGTAAGCAAAGGCTCCCTGGTCAGTATAGTCATATCCGATTGAATAAGCAGCTGTAAAATTCGGAGTGACACGCCAATCCAATTTTAGTTTTGTTCCCAGAGATTTTAATTTATCTACTTTATCGCCCGTATATTCATTCTTAAAGAACCCATTATTCCGGTCATAATACTGGCTGAAAGAGATACCAAAATCATCATTTAATTTAGCATAATGAGAAAATTTTGTTTTAAAAACGCCATGATTTCCCCCGGTCACCATCATACGGGTTCCCTGATAATCAAAAGGAGATAAAGTATAAATATTGATGATCCCTCCCATAGCATTCCGGCCATACAAAGTACCCTGAGGACCTCTCAGAACTTCAATACGCTGAATGTCCATCAGTTCAAAATCGAATGAACTTTTATCCAGAAACGGTGCATTATCAACATATAAGCCGATAGACTGTCCACTACTACGGGCACCGACACCACGTATATAAATAGCAGACGTTTGCCTGGAACCATAATCAGGAATATGCAGATTAGGAATATAAGAACTCAGATCTTTTAAAGCATATACCTGCCGGTTCTGGATGGCCTGGGGAGAGATGACTGTTACTGACCCGGGCAACAAACGCAGATCATTTGTCTCTTTCATCGAGGAAGTCACCACTACGTCATCAATGGCATACGTACGGATCGTATCATTTACCGGTGTATAGTCTTTATTTGCAGAAACAGGTTCAAAAGTATACAGTAATAGCACTGCAAAGGCTATTAGTTTTAAATAGTTCATAATTTCTTCGCTGATTAATGATGCAAAGAAACGGCAAAGAAAAGCTCCGGTCAATCACTACATGTAGTGATTTTTAAATATCAATATCGTCTGCGGAAATGAAGCCATTCATAATGGCATAATAAGTCAGTCCGGATATGGTCTTTATCCCCAGTTTACCGGTTATATTTTTGCGGTGGGTAAGAACAGTATTAAGGCTGATACTCAATTTATCAGCAATCTCTTTGTTTGTACTTCCTTTTACAATCAGTTGCAATACATCTTTTTCCCTCTGTGAAAGGTCTTTATTATTATCTGGCGTATGGATATGACTGGTTCCCACAGCAAAGATCTGTCGAAAGGTGGAAAGGAGTGTTTCCTGTGTGGAATGGATATTAATATAATGCCCTCCCGGATTGGTTATATTTTCCCGTACCAGAATTATGGTCTTTCCTTTGCGGGGAAGAAAAAATTCACTATTCAGGACAAATTGATCTGCATCTGTAATATAATATTCAAACTGGTCATTTCCTTCAATGAGAAACTGTTCAAAAGAAGGGAAATAAGAAACTTCTACCGGATAGAAATAATCACTTAACAAACTGTGTAATCCTATGCTGTGCAAAATATCCGGAAGAATAATGGCGATTTGTCTGGCTCGTTGCATGAAAAAGGATTCAACTGGTTAATTGGTTTTCCATCCCGGAAACCATCTGTGTCAGGATACGGTACCGGATCCGGTTGTGCTGTTTTATATCTTTTTCCAGACTGGTAAGGGAGAAAATAACCGCATAGCAAAGATTTTGATCATACTCGCCGGAAAGATGTTTAATCATAATACTTTTCAGATCACTCAACAACGACTCGATTGTATCCCCGGCCTCTTCCCGGGTCACGACTTTATTTATCTGTGAAAGTGCTTCTCCTTTGAGCTTCCGGCTTAATGCTTCACAATATGGGAACCATTCATGCGTATCGTAGTTGATCCGCGCTGTAAGTTCATCCCGGAAAGAACGGAAGAATTTCCCGATCGCAGTCAGAGAAGGGTTCTCTGAAGTGCTCATAGAGATAAAAGAATTCAGATGCCGCTCGATATTTGGTAACTGGAAACGAAGATAATATTGATTAGTCTTTGTCAAATAATCAATGATCTGTGACGTATGGAAAGATTGTAGTTTTTTTTCCGGAAAAAATTCTTCATTTAGAAATGTATTGAGTACCATCAGAAAGAATTCTGCATCCAACTGATTTTCCCGGCAGACTGTTTCCACTGTTTTATCACCCAGCCCCAACCGGATTCCAAACCGGTTGATCACCGGAATAAGTGAGGTATGGTTTTCCACGACCTCACTTAACGGCATATCTGAATATACTAACGGCATAATATTAAGCTTCCTCCCATTGTGTACGTAATAAACGAAGAGCTTCCGGTACTACCACAGAACGGTCTCCCTGGCATCCACATTCAAAACTTACATATTTATTATAGCCAAGCATTTTGAGTCCTTTGAAACCATTTACATAATTATCAGCTTCTCCGTCCTCACCCGGCATACTACGTCTTTTCCGGCTGGCGATATGAACATGTTGTAAATAGTCTCCTGCCGAAAGAAAAGCACCCATATCAGAAGTTTCCTCCCAGGTCATGTGCCAGAAATCGCCCATACAACGAACTCCCGGATGATTAATATCCCGGCAGATCGAAGCGGCATCAGCTACCTGGCGCAAATAGAAAGCCTCATTACGGGCCAGCGGTTCAAAGATCACAGTTGTGCCGTGTTGTGCTGCAAAGGTACCCATTTCTGTGAATTGTTCACAAAGAAAATCACGGGTTTCCATGGTATGAGGTAATACAGGTAACTGGGCATTGAAAGCCGGTACAATAATTACTCCTACCGAACCAAGTTCCCCCGCAGCGGCAATAATCTCCTTCATGGTATCCATACATTCTTTACGTACTTCCGGTTTTTCAGACAGGATAAATCCTTTAAATCCGGCGCAAATAGCACTGACCTGTATATTACGGCCACTCAATGCCTGTTGAATCTCCTTTACGCGATCCTGCAATCCGCCTCCCCAGGGTTCAAACCCAACAACCCCGTGCGCTTCCATGAAATCAAATTTCTCATGGAGATTTTCTCCGGGAGCAATTCCTTCCTGAAAAGAAAGTTTCAGTTCCGCATTACTACAACAACTGGTTGAGCAGCATTTTTCTTCTTTTTTCTCCTTCTCACAGCAGGCAGAAAGAGTGGTAGCCGAAACACCGGCTACCACTGCACTCCCTAAAGAGGTTTTAAGAAATTTTCTTCTGTTTAGTGTCATATACTTATCCTTTTCCCGGAACCGGAACAATAAACTTACTCATATCCATTTTACCCAGATTCAGATCTTCAGGGATATAGTTCAGAGAAGAAGCCACCATTTCATCCCACTTTACTTCTCCACCGCTGTAAGCAGCTTCACGTCCCATGATTCCTCCCATATTAGAGATCGCATTATGAGAAGCCTGGTCAAGCGGTTTTTTGCTACGGATATGGTTGATCCAGTTCACATGTTCTAATACATACGGATTGGTTTGTTTATATGTTTCTTTTTCTTTTTCAAAATCATATTCCCATACCACATTACCTTTCAGGTCTTTAATGATAGCACGTCCTCCGGCATCCGTATAACAGGAACCTTTTGTGCCCTGTACAAATTCGCTTACATTGTTGGCGCAACCATCTATCTGGCGGCACATACTATGCAGGTGGACACCATTATCCATCACAAAGTCAACAGAGAAGTTATCATACTGGTCTCCTGTTACACGACGCTGGCGGGAACCAAATGCAACGGCGCTCACTGGACGTAGTCCTGTAAACCAGGTAAAGACGTCAATATTATGGACATGCTGTTCTACGATATGGTCACCGGAAAGCCATTTCCAGTTCACCCAGTCTCTGATCATCCACTCACAGTCACTCCAACCGGCCTGACGTTCCCGGAACCACAAACGATTTTGATTCCAGTACACATTCCCACCGGTAATCTCTCCAATCAGACCCTCCTGTATCTTCTGGTAAGCAGCCACATAATTCCGTTGGTGATGGCGTTGTGTTCCTACAATAACAGAAAGATTTTTGTTCTGTGCCTGACGAGCTGTTGCTACAATCGTCTGATAACCTACCGGGTCTACACAAATCGGTTTTTCAAGGAATGAATGTTTTCCTTTTTCAGTTGCATATTTAAAATGTTCCGGGCGGAATACAGGAGGGGTTGCCAACAACACCACATCGACTCCACTGTCGATGACCTGCTTGTAAGCATCCAGACCCACAAAACGCATATTCTGAGGGATATCTATCCCCTTCTGTTCTTTCAGGGTTTTGGCAAATTCATCTACTTTATCCTGGAATGTGTCTCCAATAGCAGTAATTGTTACATTCGGAGCAGCATTCAAAAAGTCAAAAGCAGCACCGGACCCACGTCCGCCACATCCTACCAGACCGGCTTTCAGTGGTTGTCCGTCCATAGCATAATCTACCAGATCAGGCACATAATAAGTACCTGGTTGTTGTAAAGGGGTATAACCAGTAGTTGCACTCTCTCCCCCACCACAGGAGGTCAAAATAGTTGCGGTTGCACCGGTTCCAAGCGTACCTAATGCACCTGCAGCAGCTGATGTTTTCAAAAAAGATCTTCTGCTGATGTTGTTTTCTTTTTTCATGATATTACCATTTATTTATTTTTACTTTGGTTTCTTAGTTAGCATTTACAGAGGAATCAGGTTCACATACTACCCGGAAACCGATTCCGCGTATATCAGAATACCACCAGATACTTTTCGGTTGTTGTGGATCTGTCTTCAACCAGGCATCATGCTGGGTAGAGCCACGTGCAGCTGAACGCAGTTCCGAAGCATCCGAAGTATAATTTCCCCCTCTGACAACCCATTCTGTTCCGGTTGTTACAATAGGATTGGTTACATCTTCCGGTGTTTTACTATATGCTTCCGGATCATATTTATCCGCACAATATTCCATCACATTGCCCAGCATATTTTTCAATCCGAATGGGTTCGCTTCTACTGCAGAAGGTTCCTGTGTCCGGTTTCGACTATTACCTGCATAAATTGCATAGTCACTGATTACTTCGGTAGATGGGCCCACCAGTTTTCTCCAAAATCCTTCTTTGGAATATTTCTTAGGACTTCCTTCAAAAAAGTAAGGAGTTTCAGTTCCTCCCCGGGCAGCATATTCCCACTCAGCCTCAGTGGGAAGACGGTATTTTTTACCGGTCTTAAGAGAGAGCCACTGACAAAAAGTTTCCGCTGCATAATGGGTCATCGTAATCGCCGGACGGTCACCACCTCCCCATCCCTGATCCGGGAAACCAAACGGTGGAGTGGGTCCGGAAACTCCATCCACTTCCGGATTGGCATTCCTGGCATACACTTCATCCGGAGAGGTACGCCCTTCGCTCATTGTATTACCATAAAAAGCCCAATACTGGTCCCAGGTCACTTCCACTTCGGCCATAAAGAACGGGCTGACTGTCACATTCCGTACCGGAGCCTCATAGGGTTGATGGAAGGGTTCTTTGGAGGTACTTCCCATCCGGAATACACCTCCCGGAACAGCTACCATCTTAAAGGAGACAGGAGTACCCGGAATTTGTTCTACATAATCGGTAAATGTTGTTACAGGAGTTGCTTCCGTAAAAACCTCCCGGTCTGTATCTGTAGTATGCCCCATTCCCGGAATGCCCACCATTTTAGCATGTGAATAATTCGGGTTGTAATGTCCTACATCCAGGTGACAACTAATACACTGTAAATCCAGTTTCTTTACATTATCCTCATAATAGATATGAGCGACTATTCCATCCTGGGTTATTCCTTCCGGAAACAGATTGTGGTGACACTCTATACAGGAAGCATTCGGAATATATTTTACAGCATGTTCCAATTGGGATTTTGTTTCCCAGTCATAGCTGGCACTGTCTTTAAACAGGTACCCCCAGACATCTTTCATTCCTAACCGGGCTTTAGCTGTATAATGATTCCAGGTATCTGTTTGTGGAGGTAAGTGACAGGCAACACAATGTGTCCTGGTTCCACTCTTGTTATTCATGTGAACCGATAATCTCCATGATTCTTCCGCATGGGGATGAACATGGCAAATCATACAGGATTCATCCGTTGAAAAATAAACGGATGTCTGATAAAGGGAAAAGAAAATCCCCAACCCTATTATAAGGCCAAACGCAAACCAGAAAGTTTTTTTACGAAAAAAATTTCTCTTACCTGAGTTTGCTGAGAGATAACGATTAGAACGTTTGTTAGTCATGGGTACCTAAGGTGAACTTAAAATTTATGTAATGCATTGGGCTAAAAACGCAATAAAAATAACACATTCAACGAAAATAAAGAAGCATCCTTGCTGTTATTTAACGTATTATGCAATCTCATTACAATTTTTATTATTCTACTCTATCCATTTTTGCCATTTATTTACTTCATCATATCCTGATGCAACCATAGTTTCAATAAATTGCATACCTCTTACCCCATCTTCAATCGTAGGGAAATCTAAGCTTTTAGGATCCGGCTCTCTGCCATTTTTTACATCTCTGAGCACGTAAGCGAAATTGCGGTATATATTAGCAAAAGCCTCATAAAATCCTTCAGGATGTCCGGCCGGGACCCGTGTATAATAAGCAGCAAACTCTCCCAAAGCGGTATTATTGCCTATCTTTATAGATTCGGTAACTCCATTTTTTCTCTTCACATACAAGGTATTTGGTTCTTCCTGGCGCCATTCCATTCCTCCTTGTTCTCCATATACCCGTAGCCGGATATTATTTGCTTCTCCTGCTGCAATCTGAGTAGCTACCAACACCCCTTTTACGCCTTTTTCAAACCGCAACAGAGCAGTACAATCATCATCAAGCATACGGCCTTCCACAAAAGCAGTCAGTTCAGCACTGACTTCCTGTACTTTTAAACCGGTTACATATTCAGCCAAATGCCAGGCATGCGTTCCAATATCCCCAACACAGCCGGCTTTTCCTGAACGTTTCGGATCTGTACGCCAACCGGCATTATTTCCGGATTGTAACTCAATACGTTCAGCCAGCCATCCCTGCGGATATTCGACACATACTTTGCGTAGTTTTCCGATATCTTCCTTACGGACTCTGTCTTTCATCTCCTTGATAGCAGGATATCCTGAGTAGACATGGGTCAAAGCAAGCAACAGGCCGGTTTCCTCCACTTTCTTTTGCAGCAGTTTGGCTTCTTCCAGCGAGAACGTGACTGGTTTATCGACCACCACATGGAAGCCATTTTCCAGGGCAATCATAGCCGGTTCAAAATGAAGGAAGTTTGGAGTCACAATAGTCACAAAATCCATCCGTTCACCTTCAGGTAATTCTTTCTCTTTTTCAAATAGTTCCTTATAGCTACTATAAATTCGCTCTTCAGGCAGGAAATAAGAGAGACCAGACTCCCGGGCAATAACCGGATCTACACTAAAACAACCACATACCAATTCAATTTGGTTATCTAAAAAAGCGGCACTACGATGGACGGTTCCAATAAATGAGTCATGACCGCCGCCAATCATCCCCATTCTGAGTTTTCTGTGTTTCATGGTACTAAAAAAAAATTGTTAGCGAATTTCCAAAGGTAATTGATTTTATAATTATACACACATAAACACACAAAAGAATCTTATTTACGTGTTACCCGCTTATTTGACAGTATTTCTTATATTTATAGACAAGCATGGATTTTACAGATTACACAGATTTTATTAAAATCACTGTATAATCCGGGGAATCCATGCCTGAATGATTGCAATAAAGCTTCTATTTTGAAAAATTAATCCTTACCGGCATTGATTTTTCATGTGGTGATGACCCATTTTGCCGGCACGTTCACCTAACAGGCCTACCTGACCTTTTCCTTTTTCAAACTTATTCATTAATTTCTGCCTTACGGTATGAAAATAGTCACCCATATGATGATAGGCTAATTCCATACTTTTTTGATTTTTCTTTTCTACCAGCAGATAAGCCACCGCTGCACCTGCCAGAGCTCCCAATAATATATTCTTCAACAT
>JAJQES010000384.1 GCA_021201565.1 Tannerellaceae bacterium | reverse complement strand
AGGACGCAAGATTTTCATTCTTGAAAGAGGGGTTCGATTCCCCTATGGGCTACAAAATAATAATTAAAGAATAAATAAAGAGGATAGCTAACAAATGGCAAATCATCAATCATCTCTGAAAAGAATCAGACAAGCTAACGCAAAACGTTTGCATAACAGATATTATGCAAAAACTGCGAGAAATGCAGTTCGCAAGTTGCGCGCTACCCAGGATAAAGCAGAAGCTCAGGCTTTGTATCCGAAAGTTTGCTCTATGCTGGATAAATTAGCAAAGAAAAATGTTATTCACAAAAACAAAGCTGGCAATTTAAAATCAAAATTAGCCAAGCATGTGAATGGTCTTGCATAAGAAACAGAAAAGGTAATTACTATGGAATAGTATAACCGGACTAACCAGCCCGGTTTTTTTGCCTGAAAGGGCCCATTCGTCTATCGGTTAGGACGCAAGATTTTCATTCTTGAAAGAGGGGTTCGATTCCCCTATGGGCTACTATCTAAAGGAGTTGTTTATACAACTCCTTTTCTTTTTTTATATCCTTAACTCAAAAATTCATCCGGGACACGGACAACAGGAATTACCGCAGCAACAGATGCTCCCACCTGATATCCCAATGGACAGGCTACAGTACAAACGGAACAATCCGCACAGGGATTTTCCGGTAGATTGTAGGGAAGGATCGTTTCCTTTGCCAAACGGGCATGTTTATACCGGTAAGCATACATATAAGCACGCATCAGGTCCGGGACAGGCAATCCCCGGCTACAGGTCCGGGCACAGGTTCCACATTGCCGGCAAAAAAGCGCTTCCCGGGAATGAACTGCTGACAGATAGGTAAGTTCTGTATCAGTGAGATCCATTTCCCGGACCGCTTCCAGGCAATTATCTAATTCATCATAATTCGCGACACTGGGGAGCACGGTCGTAATATTCGGATTCTGCCATACCCATTTCAAACAGGCTTTACCATCTATTTTTTTCTTTCCGTCCGCATCTTCCGTACCGCCCGCCATCACTTTCATCGCAATGATTCCCATGCCTGCTCTTGCAGCCTGCTCAATAACCGCTTCTGTTTCTTCCGGATTATCTATCCGGAAATTATAGGTGATCATAGCGACATCGTATATACCTAACTCAATAGCCGCCCGGAGCAGCTCATTGTTCTGGTCATGGGAAGAGAAGCCAATAAAACGGGCCTTCCCACTCTCTTTTATTTTTTGTAAAAGGGCTAACACCCTCGGATGAGATAATTTCTCTACAGAAGAGATAGAGTGAGCATAGAAAATATCTACATACTCTGTCTTCATCCGTTTCAGGCTTACTTCTAACTGGCCCAGCAGGATCTCTTCAAAATTATCCCGTAACGGATAATCAAACATGGCCTTTGTAGCCAGATTAACCGTGTCACGGGAACGATTTCCGAGCACATTCCCAAGCATTTCTTCACTTTTGCCATTCTGATAAATATGACCACAATCAAAATGCACAATACCCGAACGATAGGCCGCACGCAATACATTTGCATTGTCCGCCCGGTTTACTCCCATACTAAGGATAGGCAACTGCATCCCCGTCCGGCCCAGTGTCCGTACAGGAATTTTAAACGTATCCTCCTGCAAAACAGGGGTTGTCCCGGCAGATACCCTTCCCGGAACAAACAAGGCTCCCAATCCGGCAACACCTGATAACCGGAGCATCCGGCGGCGGGTCATTTCTTTCTTCATATCTGATCTGTTTTTCTGGTATTTTAACAATAATATCCCACACAAATATAGTCGGAAAACACTGATCTTCAAGGGCTGAGTAAAGAAAGTTTTCCTTTGTTGCGATATACGCCCGGAAACTAATTTTTCCTGTGGTAAAACAGTAGTTATGTCGGGATTTTTTAGTATATTTGTTAGATTTTTTGAAAGACTTAGAATTACTGTATATAAACGATTTAAACTCATGATTGAAGAAAATAAGAATACTACTCCTAACGAGTATTCTGCGGATAGTATTCAGGTATTAGAGGGCTTGGAAGCGGTAAGGAAAAGACCCGCGATGTATATCGGTGATATTAGTGAAAAGGGCCTCCATCATCTGGTTTACGAAGTAGTTGACAATTCAATTGACGAGGCATTAGCCGGTTTCTGTACCCATATTGACGTAACGATTAACGAAGATAACTCCATTGTTGTAGTTGACAATGGACGTGGTATTCCTGTGGATTATCACGAGAAAGAGGGAAAATCTGCTCTTGAAGTTGTACTGACCGTATTGCATGCCGGAGGTAAGTTTGACAAAGGAACCTATAAAGTATCCGGCGGTTTGCACGGTGTAGGGGTTTCCTGTGTGAATGCCTTATCTACGTATTTGAAAGCTGAAGTGCACCGGGATGGGAAGATCCACATGATGGAATTCTCCTGTGGAGCCGCTCAAAATGAACTCACCGTGGTTGGTGAAACAGACAAAACAGGGACAACTATTACCTTCCTTCCGGATACTTCTATATTTACGGTGTCTGAATATAAATATGATATTCTTGCAAGACGTTTACGTGAGCTGGCCTTCCTGAATGCTGGTATTACATTGCGTTTGACCGACAGACGGGAAATCCGGGAAGACGGTTCTTTCAAATCTGAGATTTTCCACTCAGAAGAAGGATTGAAAGAGTTTGTCCGCTACGTAGATAAATCCAAAGAGAAACTGATCCCGGATGTAATCCATATTGTAACAGAAAAACAAGGAATTCCGGTTGAGGTGGCAATGACTTATAACACGTCTTACAATGAAAGCGTATTCTCGTATGTAAATGATATCAACACGATCGAAGGGGGTACTCACTTAGCGGGTTTCCGTCGTGGGTTGACCCGGACATTGAAAAAATATGCTGAAGACTCCAAATTGCTGGAAAAAGCAAAAGTAGAAATACAGGGTGACGACTTCCGTGAGGGATTGACGGCTGTCATCTCTATCAAAGTAGCTGAACCTCAGTTTGAAGGACAGACAAAAACAAAACTGGGTAACAGCGAAGTAACCGGAGCCGTTGACCAGGCTATCGGAGAAGCATTGGGCTATTACCTGGAAGAGCATCCGAAAGAAGCCAAAATCATTGTTGACAAAGTGATCCTTGCCGCACAGGCCCGCCAGGCAGCACGCAAAGCACGTGAACTGGTTCAACGCAAATCTCCGATGACCGGAGGCGGACTACCGGGAAAACTGGCAGACTGTTCTTCTAAAGATCCTTCTATCTGTGAATTATTCCTGGTCGAAGGGGACTCTGCAGGTGGAACGGCTAAACAGGGACGCGACCGGCTGTTTCAGGGAATCCTTCCGCTGAGGGGTAAAATCCTGAATGTAGAGAAGGCTATGGATCATAAGATTTTTGAAAGTGAGGAGATCCAGAACATCTACCGTGCGTTAGGCGTCACCGTAGGTACTGAAGAAGACCCGAAGGCACTTAATCTATCCAAGCTACGGTATCATAAAGTAGTGATCATGACCGATGCCGACGTGGACGGAAGCCACATTGCCACATTGATCCTCACCTTCTTTTTCCGCCGGATGCGGGCACTGATTGAAAACGGATATGTATATCTGGCCACTCCTCCTCTTTACCTCTGTAAAAAAGGGAAAATCGAGGAATATTGCTGGACAGAGCAACAACGCCAGGCATTTATCGACCGGCATGCCGGAGGGAATGAAAGCCAGGTGCATACACAACGCTATAAAGGTCTGGGAGAGATGAACGCTGAACAGTTATGGGATACTACTTTGAATCCTGAGCATCGTACACTCAAGCAGATCACGATTGATAATGCAGCGGAAGCAGATCAGATTTTTGCCATGTTAATGGGTGAAGAAGTAGGGCCACGCCGTGAATTTATCGAAGAGAACGCATCCTACGCAAACATTGACGTATAATTAATAGTTTTTGTTATATGAAAGTCCGTTTTCCCAACGCTGAAGAACTATTCAGGGAAGTAGACAATTTTATTCCGGATAAGGAATCGTCGCCTCCCCGTATAGGAATCTCATCAAACCGGAAAGACGGACTTTCGTGTATAGCAGAGACGTATGTACAATCTGTTGTACTTGCCGGAGGAGCTCCTGTTCTGATCCCTGTAATCACAGAGATCAACGCATTAACAGAAATCGTAGAAAGTCTGGATGGGCTGATCATGAGTGGCGGAGGGGATATGAGTCCGCTTTTTCTACAGGAAGAACCCATTCCTGAACTACAGGAGGGTGATCCTTTCCGGGATGCCTATGACCTGATGTTGCTTCGTCTGGCAACCAACCGGCAAATTCCGGTGTTCGGTATCTGCCGTGGCCACCAGGTAATGAATGTGGTATGCGGAGGAACCCTTTACCAGGATATCTATTCACAAATCCCGGAGAAACTGATTAAACACAGACAGCAACTGGATCGTATATATCCCTCTCATACAGTACGGATAACAGCACCGGACAGTACATTAGCCTCCATCTTTAAAGGCACGGAAACAATAGAGGTCAACTCATTCCATCACCAGGCGATAAAGGAGATCGCTCCTGAATTCATTGAAACAACCGTATCTCCTGATGGGGTCAATGAAGGGATAGAACATCCCGAAAAACAATTATTGGGTGTTCAGTGGCATCCGGAAGCCATGGCCGCGAATGGCAATGAGCAGATGTTAGCGCTTTTTCGGCATCATGTCGGACAGGCAACCCTTTATAAACAGGCAAAAAAGATACACCGGCAAATCCTGACCATCGATTCCCATACAGATACTCCTACAATTTTTAAAGGTCCTTATAATCTGGGGAAAAAAGAAGGGAGCAAAGTCAACCTTCCCCTTATGGAAGAGGGAAAAATAGATGCAGCCTTTATGGTAGCTTATATTAAACAGGAAGGAAGAGACGATCAATCGCTGGAAAAGGCTAAAAAATATGTGACAGATATCCTGAATGAGATCAAAAATCAAGCTCTTGCCAATAAGGACCGGATGGAGATCGCTTATTCACAGGCAGACCTCGAAAGATTAAAACAGGAAAATAAAAAGGCCATCTTTTTAGGAATTGAGAACGGATATGCCATAGGGAAAAATATTGAGAATCTCAGGCTCTTTAAAGAGATGGGAGTTTCTTATATTACCCTTTGCCATAATTATCCCAATGATATTTGTGATTCTGCCAGAGGAGAAGCTGAATGGCAGGGGTTAAGTCCATTTGGTAAAGAGGTAATTCGTGAAATGAACCGGTTGGGTATGATCATAGATATTTCACATGCCGCAGAAAGTACCTTTTATGATGTGCTTCATGAAAGTGCAGTTCCGGTGATCGCTTCCCATTCGTCGGCCCGGGCGCTATGCAATCATCCCAGAAACCTGACGGACGACCAGATCAAAGCCCTTGCTGCTAAAGGAGGAGTTATCCAGATCTGTCTTTACAAAGAATTTATTAATGAGGAAGCTGAAAAGGCTTCTCTGAGTGACGCGATCCGGCATATCAATCACATTGTGAGCCTGACCGGAACAGATCATGTTGGGATCGGATCGGACTTTGACGGAGACGGGGAACTGACCGGTTGCCGCAATTCAGCTGAGTTGATCAATATCACTATAAGACTACTGCAGGAGGGATATAGCCGGGAAGATATCCGGAAAATCTGGGGAGGAAACCTTTTAAGAGTCATGAATGAAGTTCAGAATTTCACTAATAATTAACCAGAATGTACACTAAAATGTATAAACTACTCATTTGCATGTTTACATGTGCTCTATTCTCATGTGGGCAAAAGAACACGGAAGCAAGCTCCGGAAACACGGAAATTAAAAATGTTTCTGCAACAACACAAAGTGCTAACTTCAATGTAGACAGTGCTTACCAGTATATTGCCAATCAGGTAAACTTTGGTCCTCGTGTACCGAATTCGCCGGCTCATAAAGCCTGTGGGAACTACCTGGAAGCCGAATTAAAGCGATTTGGAGCACAGATTTTTGTGCAGGAGATGAATCTGACAGCCTATAATAATACAAATCTGGAATCTAAAAATATTATCGGCTCTTATAATCCGGAAAATCCGAAACGCATATTACTATTTGCTCACTGGGACAGTCGTCCCTATTCTGATGAAGACCCGAACCCGGACAATCATTTTAAACCGATTGACGGCGCCGACGATGGTGCCAGTGGTGTAGGGGTCCTGTTAGAAATTGCCCGTCAGTTAGGCGAAAAAAGTCCGGATATAGGAGTAGATATTATCTTTTTTGACGCTGAAGATTATGGTCCTCCATCTTTTGCCCGCGGAAACACCTTTGATCAATGGTGCTTAGGTTCCCAGTTCTGGGCAGCAAAACCCCATATTCCCAATTATAAAGCAGAATATGGAATCCTGTTAGATATGGTAGGCAGCAAAAACGCTACTTTCTATAAAGAACACACATCCATGCGTTACGCTGCTCCAATCGTTGAAAAAGTGTGGAGTACCGCACGGAATTTAGGATATGGAAAATACTTTATCAATGCTCCGGGAGGTGCCATTACCGATGACCATCAATATGTGATCAGTGGACGGGGTATCCCTTGTATCGACATCATTAATTATGATATCGAAGCTCACGGATTCGGTTCTTACTGGCATACCCGGAAAGATAATATGGATATTATTGATCGTGAAACATTACGGGCCGTAGGTCACACCTTAATGGAAATTATTAACAATCCCTGATTAAAGTAAAAATACAAATTATGACTATTAACGAATTACAAGACAATATAGTAGAAGAATTCTCAGCATTCGATGACTGGATGGACAAATACGCGTTACTCATTGATCTGGGTAACTCATTATCCCCTCTGGATGAACAATATAAAAAGGAGAATAACCTGATTGAAGGTTGTCAGAGCCGGGTATGGCTCCATGCGGAATATAAAGATGGAAAAATTTACTTTCAGGGAGAAAGTGATGCCGTTATCGTAAAAGGAATTGTGTCTTTATTGATTCAGATCCTATCCGGACATACCCCACAGGAAATTCTGGATGCCGATCTTTATTTTATTGACAGGATCGGTTTGAAAGAACATCTTTCTCCTACCCGTTCCAATGGATTAGTAGCTATGGTAAAACAGATGAGAATGTATGCCCTGGCTTTTAAAACCAAAGAAGCAAAGTAACTTCCCCTCTCAATTGTTTACTACGCTCTCTTCACCATACCAAAGAGTCTTATGTGAATGTTGCACGTTGCACCTATAAAGGTTCACAGAATTGTAGGAAACGTCCTGATTTCACCCGGGTGGGCCAGGTGCGTCACCTGGGTGAAGCAGCTGTTCCATCCGGATGACGCACCTGGCCCACCCGGGTGAAATCAACTTTTGAACTACGACCTGTAAACATATATCCGGATATCCTGCAACTATAGACACAAGCTTTTTTCACTTCTTTGGCAGAGAATGATTCCCAACATGCGTTCTCTGTCTGACTCCATCACTTACTTTTCCAACTCCAACCTCAACTGCTCAGGTAGTAGTGTAAACGTTTTGCGGTGGTAAGGGGTAATGCCTATCCGGCGAATGGCTTCCCTGTGTGCTTTTGTTGGATACCCTTTGTTTTGTTTCCAACAATAATCAGGATACATGTCAGCCAGTTCGTTCATATAGTCATCCCGGTAAGTTTTAGCTAAAATAGAAGCGGCTGCTATATTCATATACTTTGCATCCCCTTTTATGACAGTCGTATGAGGTATTCCTGTGTAAGGAGTAAAGCGATTACCATCAATTAACAGATGCTCAGGTTGAACCTGTAAATCCTTAATCGCCCGGTGCATGGCCAGAAAAGAAGCATTCAGGATATTGATCCGGTCGATCTCCTCAGGCGTGACCACTCCCACCGCCCATGCGATTGCACCGGCTTCAATTACCGGACGTAACTGATAGCGTTTCTTTTCACTCAATTGTTTACTATCGTTCAATAATTCATTGGTAAAACCGGGAGACAGAATAACAGCTGCTGCGAAAACAGAGCCAGCCAGGCAACCCCGTCCGGCTTCGTCACACCCTGCCTCTACACGGTTAGGATCCATACAGGAAAATAACATACTCTTCTTTTATTCTTGTTTCTGGTAAAAACGTACCCAGTCTATCCACATTTCCACCGTATAAATATTATACTCATCTTTATTGATCGGGCCGGTGACTCCTTGCTTGGGATATTCCCTGAACCCTCTCCGGGTATAGGGAGAGTGTACCGGCTGTTTCAGAACATTTGCTCTACCCGCCGGATACCGGCGATA
This sequence comes from Tannerellaceae bacterium, assembly GCA_021201565.1. Lineage (GTDB taxonomy): Bacteria > Bacteroidota > Bacteroidia > Bacteroidales > Tannerellaceae > UBA4116. Next base: position 3,420 of record JAJQES010000384.1, on the reverse strand, counting down.
AACCGGTCAATTTCTTCTTTTGTATTATAAAAAGAGAGAGAAGCCCGTACAGTTCCTTCTATACCTAACGCCTGCATTAGGGGTTGGGCACAATGATGGCCGGTCCGTACGGCTATTCCCAGGCGGTCGAGTAACATGCCCATATCATACGGATGAATCTCCCGTAGAAGAAAAGAGACAACTGCGCCTTTTTGGGCTGCCTCTCCAAAGATCCGCATACCTTCAAACTCTTTCAGGCGCTCTGTCATATAAACCAACAGCTCATGCTCATAGGCTGCAATCTCTGCCAGGCCAATCCGGCCCACATACCGCAAAGCTTCCGCAAGCGCTGTGCTCCCTATATAATCCGGTGTACCGGCTTCAAATTTGAAAGGCAATTCATTGAAAGTTGTTTTTTCAAAAGAGACGGTCGCGATCATCTCTCCTCCTCCCTGATAGGGTGGCAGACGATCCAGCCATTCCTCTTTTCCATATAAGACTCCAATACCGGTAGGACCATAGATCTTATGTCCTGAAAAGACATAAAAGTCCGCATCCAGCTCTGTAACATCTACCCGGATATGGGGTACGGATTGTGCGCCATCTACCAGAACAGGAACATCGTGGGCATGCGCTTCTTCAATGATTTCTTTGATGGGATTTACTGTTCCCAGCACATTAGACATATGAACCAGTGAAACCAACCGGGTACGTTCTGTAAACAGTTCCCGGAAGGTGTCCAGGCAAAGTTCTCCTCTTGGATTGATAGGAACAACTTTAAGGGTAATCCCTTTCCGGGCTGCCTGCAACTGCCAGGGCACAATATTGGAATGATGTTCCATCACCGATATAATCACTTCATCCCCTTCGGACATACAGGCATCTGTAAAACTGGAGGCGACCAGATTGATGGCTTCGGTAGTTCCCCGGGTAAAAATAATTTCATTGGGAGAGGAGGCATGGAGAAAACGCTGAACAGTTTTACGTGCCTCTTCATGTGCTTCAGTTGCGGCCTGGCTCAGGTAATGTACTCCACGGTGGATATTGGCGTTCACATTGTAATACCCATTCTCAATCCGCTCTACGACGACTCTCGGTTTTTGAGTTGTAGCAGCATTATCAAAATAAACCAACGGTTTACCATGTACTTCTTTTTGCAGGATCGGAAAATCATTCCGTATGGATGCTATATCAATCATTGTATTACTCTTTCAGTTTATTAGTATAACTCTGTCAAAGATACAATGTTTTTTCCATCAGGAAGCCAATGCCTGGAAAACATCCCACTCCTTGCCTAGCTGCAAAGGGGTATATTCTGTTGTACTTTCCGCCTTTTTCATAATACTTTCCACCCGTTTTTCACTATCCGGATGGCTACTTATGATAGAAAGGCTTTTTATGAGAATACTCTCTTCCAGAGACAAACGATACATCATATCAGCTAATCCAAGAGGATTGATGTCCGCCTTCATCAGGTATTGTACAGCCGTTTCGTCAGCCTCAGTCTCCATAGAACGGTCATAGGCAGAGGTGGCCATCAGCCGTACAAGATCTACCGGAATGGATCCGGAAGTAACAGTCGACATCAATACGGAGATCCCCATCTCACGAGCTAGTTTTTTCATGATATGATTTTTCTCCATGTGGGCGATCTCATGCGCCATCACTCCGGCAACTTCCTCATAAGAGGTACAATAGTCAATCAATCCGGTAAAGATGACCAGATGATTGTCGGGAGCAGCAAACGCATTCACTTCTTTTGTACGGATGACATGCAGTTTTATTTTTCCGGATGAGATTTGATTGGCATCGCATAGCTGTTTTTTGATCTCTTCCAGAACATCATATAACTCTCCTTTTTCCAACTCTTCTCCAAAACTGTCCAAATGGGAAGCATACAGATCTCCCAGTTTCCGTTCCAGGTCAGTAGTCTGTTTTTCGATTTGAAACAATGTCATCCAATCTATCCGGCTGAAACTAAAACAGATTACAAAAAAAGAAATAATCAACAGACTGAACTGCAAAGAAAATTTTGTCATGGGATTCAGGGTTTACAAATAACTTCAGTTAAAGCGCCAAACGCAAAATATCTAAAATCTTTTCCTTTACGGGTCTGGATCGCGGCACAAAGGGATACAACAAACTCTACAAGATTAAAAATAAAAGTCGTAAATAAATAGCCAAAATAGAAATTAGAGAGTTCTACCTTCTGAAAAAGAATCAACAGTGACCACCAGACCGCCACCGTATTGATCCCAAATATCAGGACTTGTGATAAAACAGACTGTAAACAATGAAACCTCACAAAATAGCTTCGTTTACGGTTTGCTACATAAAACATAAAAGTAACGAACATATTCAGTAAAGGAATAACGACTGCTGCTACCATGATAACTGTAGAGATCAGGTAGGCATACGAGGCTTTTTCCGCATCTTCTTCAGGAATCCCGTAAGGAGATTGTATATTGTTCATATATGTTTTGTTATATTCCATATCCAGTTTGCAACTACGGTTAAAATAAAAATACAGGCAATCTCTCTTTTCCGGATTTTCTCTTCTGCCCTCCGGTAAAAACGATAAAAGGAATCCCGGTAAGTAAGCAGGTCCCAAAGAATCCATATACAAAACAGGGAAAAGAGCAATACAGTTAATAATCCAAGCGGATTTATAAAAAACGCTGCCTGATAGTGACCGTTCATACACGCAAGGACAGCCCGGGTCGAACCACATGCCGGACAAGGGAGTCCGGTGATCTCATGAAATAAACATCCACCGGGTATCCAGCTATACCCCATCCGGTTCAGATAAAGCCACAGGCTCCCGGCAAGGGAAAGAAGGAGAACAAACGTATATAATCTGCTCTTCCCCATTTGCTATTAATAATATAAAGCCTGGATGAATCTCTCTTTATTTTTCTGTTTGGTCGCAGCCATGATCAGGAACCAATCCACAATGGCCCAGATTCCAAAGCCACCACAAGTGAGCAATTTACATATTCCAAGACCAGTATCCCCTAATATAAAACGGTCAATCCCAAACTGCCCGCCAAACAAAGAGATAATCAACATCAAAACCGGATCTTTGAATTGTAATAAGGTAAGATTACTGCCTTTTTCCTCATCAAGGCTTAACAGTTTTTCTCTGATATCATATAAATCATAACTTTCAAAGTACTTTCCATTAATCATCAGGAATATATCCACTTTCTGCGCATCCATTTTCTAAATATCGGTTAAAGAAGTTAATAATTCAGTTCATGGTTCAAAAATAGAATAAAATCCCCCTAAGGAAAAGAGTTTTAAATAAAAAGTCACGCTCTTCCTTCATTTTTAATTTAAATGAGACGTTTTAAGTTTATTGAAACTAACTTTTTGTCCGCACTATCACTCAGACAGGTCTTTAAATACCTGCCCCAAATCAAGCTGAGTCACTATCCGGCG
>JAJQES010000037.1 GCA_021201565.1 Tannerellaceae bacterium | reverse complement strand
TAATATAACAAAGGAAGGGGTTTATTGGTAGCTGCCTGTGATATAAAACCGGATAAAAAGGGTAAATTTCCGCTTCTTATAGTTTTTTTTCTTTTTTACGGAAGGTGACTGGGGTGATGCCGAGATGTTTACGAAAGAATTTATTGAAGTTGGTGGGTTCTTCAAAGCCCAGTTCCTGACTGATTTCTTTGATGTTTTTTGTGCTGTAGGTGAGCAGGCGTTTGGCTTCCAGAATAAGGCGGGTGTCGATATAGTTTTTAGGTGTTTGGCCGGTCATTTTTTTGACTTCCTGTGCCAATTGCTTTTCATTGATAGCCATTTCGTCCTGGTAGAAGCTGACAAAGTGTTCCGTTTTAAAGTATTTTTCTACTTCATCGGAGAATTTGCGGGCTACTGTGAGGTCATCCCGACGGAAAAGGGGAGATAGGTTCTGTGTGAGTATCCGTTCACACATCAGCAGGATAGCACTTAGCAGGTTTTGTGCGATATAAGGCTGAAAAAAGTCTATGGGTTGGTTTACTTCGTTTTCCAGTATGCTTGTGATGGAGGTGATAAAATTTTCCGGCGGACATACAATCCGGTTCAGGTTCACCGGGTTTAGTAATTCGGAGGTATGGAGCATCCGGGCATCCAGTTCGGTTTGTGTAAAAAAGGAGCTGGTGAAAAGTATCATTTTCCCTTCATACGTGGAGGTAGTGTCAAAACCATAGACCTGGTTGGCAGATATAAGAAATACTTCTCCGGCTTTAATGGTTATTTTCCTGAAATCAATGTCGAAGGTGGCGGTTCCTTTGGTCAGCCATATAATCTGGTAGAAATCAGCCCGGGCGGGGCCTCTGAAAAGAGAAGGGGCTTTTTTAACATCTGCGAGGTCTTTTACTTCCACTTCTATCGGCAGACTTTTTTTAAAACCGTATGCTTTTATATGGGTATTCACATGGCTAAGGTATGTTTTATTTTACTGTTTCTTTTAAAATAGCCTCTATTTTTTCCGGAATCTTTTGAAGAGGTCAAGAACTTCTTTGGTGGGACCGAGGAAACGGCACCAGGGAATAGGGAGAAAAGGATAGAAATGGCTACGATAAGCCAAAATACTAAACTTTTATGGCGCCCTACCCGTTTCGTTTTATGTATGGATAATTAATTACAAAGAATTTTTCACCTTTATTTTCCGGGTTTTATTATAGTAAAATAAATTGTAAACCAGTCAATTCTTTTATAAATAAAACCAACTCTTTGTCTAAGGTACCAATCCACTTTCTGATGTTTGTCAAATTATCCATATCCCTGTTTTATATCTTTCTGCATATATAGGATAGAAAGATCTTTATTCTTTTTGAATCCTACCTTGTTCAGTGTTCCACATTCCTGAAAGCCCTGCTTTTTATGAAAAGTAATGCTTTGAATATTATCCGAAGCGATTTCAGCGATGAAGTTATCTATATGATTGTCATTCGCATATTGGAGGAGTTCATTCAAAAATAGATTACCTACACCACAGCGGGTATATTCCAGAGAGATAAAGTAAGTAATGGTGGCAGTTCTTTTAAAATTCTCCATCGGGAGAAAACTTTTTAACAGGCAAAAACCTACCACTTTCTCTTCATTATCCGCAACCAGAAATGAATTTTTAAGAGCTGCCTTATGCAAAGACTCAACAAATTCCACATCCATATTCGTTTCCAAAAATGCAGCATTACTATTTTCAACATAGTAATTATAGATGGCTGCTATATCCGGATAATCACTTTTTTCTATGGGTCTGATTGTCATGTTTATTTCTTTCATTTCTGTAAATGTCTCTTTCTTACCGGATCAATTATTCTTCCGGGAAATAGCTGTTTACCAATTCTGTAACCTGGTTTAACCATGCTATTCTTTCACCCGGTGTACTATCAGCAACAACACGAAGCATAAGCCGATCAAATATTTTGATACCACAGAAATCGAAAATACAATCTTTCCAGATGCGTTCGAGAGGATCGCCGAAAACTTGTTCTTCGCGCTCCTTTGGGGTGTTAGAGGTGTTGATTACCAGTGCGGTTTTGGCTTTGAGAAGTCCGATAGGCAGGCCTCCGCCATTATCTCCCGGAGGAAAGGTATAAGCTACATTTTCACGCAGTACACGGTCTACCCAGCCTTTGAGTATGGCAGGCGGTTGTCCCCACCAATTAGGATGAATGATAATGATACCATCAGCTTCCCTTATTTCCTGCTGGTGTAGAAGCACCAGTTTATCGTCTGAATGGTCACTTACTAATTCGGCAGCAGGAATCACCGAGTTAAATCCTTCCTGATATAAATCGTGATACATTACATCGTGTCCGTTCTCTTTTAACTTGTCTGTTACCTCCTGTGCAATCCCGGCATTGAGACTCCCGGTATAGGGATGTCCTACTATAACTGATATTTTCATATTTGTTTGTATAATCCATTCCAAAGGTAAAGAGAATGACTTAATATAAATAAGGGTAAGATCATAAATGTACTAATCGAAAGTGTAGTATTCGCTTATTCCTGAATCTTTCATGAATATCAAACGGAATATTTTTCTACATTTGCACTACATATTCTTCGGGGCAGGGTGTAATTCCCTATCGGCGGTGAAAGTCCGCGACTCCTTTTTATTAAGGATTGATCCGGTGTGATTCCGGAACCGACAGTTAAAGTCTGGATGGGAGAAGAAAATAGATGAAATATAAAAGCAGATGATAATAAATTATCCTGTTTTTATGTTGTGTACTGTGTAAAGGGATTATTCTGTCCTGCCCTGTAATGAATAGCTATATTTAATAATCATTTAATTTACAGGGTAAAATGAAAACAATCAAACAATTTGGTGCGACTTACAAAGAACGTGTGGAAAGTGCGATGGCTACTTTGCGTTCAGGTAAAGGGATTATACTGGTGGACGATGAAGACCGGGAGAATGAAGGCGACATCATCTTTCCGGCTGCGACTATGACCACCAAAGACATGGCTCTTATGATACGGGAATGCAGCGGTATTGTTTGTCTTTGTCTTACACCGGAGAAAGCGAATGTACTTGGACTGACTCAAATGGTACAGGAAAATAGCAGTAAAAACCAAACCGCTTTTACAATCTCTATCGAGGCAAAAGAAGGAATAACGACAGGCGTCTCAGCAGCCGACCGTATCCGGACTATTCAAACGGCAATTGCACCGGATGCACGCCCGTCGGATCTGGCTCATCCGGGACATGTGTTCCCGCTGACAGCCCGGCCGGATGGTGTATTTGAACGCCGGGGACATACCGAAGGAAGTGTAGACCTTGTGCGGATGGCTGGTTTGGGGGATGCAGCTATCCTCTGCGAATTAACGAATCCGGACGGAACGATGGCGCGTCTGCCGGAAATAATCCGCTTTGCCCGGGAACATGACATGTGTGTAGTAAGTGTAGAGGATATTTATAAATACCGGATGATAAATGACGAAGTAGTACAGCAGGGCAAAACAGCTAAGTTGCCTATCGGTTATGGCTATTTTCGTACTGTTGCATTTAAAGAATGAGTTTTATTTGAAAACCAAGAAAAATAAAATGGGACATCTTTTAAAAAGGTGGATTGAGTTGTTTTAAATGTAATATCCGGTATCTTTCTGTGTGATAAGATACCGGATAAATTTAATTCATTGCAAGGACAATCTCTTTAATACATACATTTTCTGATAGTGTCATCTGTATTCACCCACTCAGGGCACATATACTTTTTCCTACATAAGTATTTCTATTTCAAAATGCTTTTCCTGAAAATTTGTCATTTGCTTTATCTGATCTAAAGTATAACAAATAGTATCAGGAGCTACCACCAATTTATCATCCTCATCATTTAGCCTTTGAATAACTGCAATACACCGACCTTCAAACTTATTAATAGGTTCATCTATCCCAAGTACATACGCATCTAATTCCTCGTCATCAGGTGCAAGAGTATTTGGGATGTAGCCATAGTTCAATTCATAAATGAAATTCCACTCCGGATGATAATAACCTTTAGGCCTGTCTATAATTACTAAAACTTGTTTACCTAAAAATTGAGTTGAATAATCAGAATTAATCATACGTTTTTTGATAAAAGGAATTATTATCTCCAATCCATCCCCCACTTGCTGATTTTCAGTTTCATTTCTGTATAATCCGATTCTTTAAATCCCAATTTCTCATACAGCCTTTTTCCCGCTTCCGTAGAAGAAAGAGAAAGGACAGATAAATTCCGCTCTTTGCTTTCCTCTATAATAGCCTCCATAACAGCCAGTCCAAACCCTTTGCGCTGATACTGGGGATAAGTAAAAACATTGAGGATTGTTCCGGTAAGACCATTTGGAGAAGAAAGGCTTCCCGGACGCTCATCCACAATCAGAAAAGCACAGGAAACAATCTCACCAGCCAGAGATACACCCAAAGCTACAAAATCATCCCGGCGGATATGTCTTTCAAAATAACTTCTTAACTGACTTTTAACAGACACCCATTCCTCTTCCGGCACAGAACTCATCTCCGATAAAAAAGCAAAGCGTAAATTAGTTAGTACATCCATATCCCGGATTCTTATTATTTCCATATCTCTTTATTTAAACTTACTATTTGAATTTATCCAAGCCAGTCAACAAATATAAAAAACAATCTTTCTTTTCTCCCTATACCTAAACTTTAAAGTAATATAAAAAGACTGCTCCCATATACCCGAAAACAAAATCAGCAAAAAAGATAAAATCCTATTTAGAAAAACCGGAATTCCTTTTCATCCAGAGGTATGGTGTCAATCAGTTCAAGGGATTGTACCATTTCAAGTGTACCTTCTTTATATTTAATAAAATGGGGTGTCCGGATATGCTCCTGGTAGGCTGCTTGACTGGCATAGATCTCAAGAAGAATCACTTTATGAGGGGATTCCTTTTCCGAAACAGCATACAACGTAAGCACGCCCGGTTCTAACCGCAGGGAGGCTTCAATTTCTTCTTTCAGAAAAGCATTATACTCAGCCAACCGTTCCGGGTCAACTGTAATCATAGCAATACGCACTTTTTTCTCTTCAGGAGAGGCGGATTCCTCACTACAGTTTACCACTTTATCCAGAATCCGGGATGCATTGTTTCCCTGTTGCCGGTTGACAGATGTCCGGATAATGGAAACCACTTCTCTTAATTGTGGTTCGGTAAGGCCCACATTCAATCCCATATTCATGTGTGATTGTAGCATAGGGTCTACACCTGTCATAGCTGCAAGTGCTGAAATAGTAGCCAGTTCACGCTCGGAATAAGTCAGTATATCACGTTCAAAAATATCGGCAAAAAGATGTTCTTTGAGGAACGTGTCAATGGCAGGAGCAAACCCATTCGCTCCGGTAATAGTACGCTGGTCTGTACCGGTGAGTTTTTCCAGGATTTCACGGCCACGGGTATATTTATCCCTTGGATCGGTTATGGGAGACGCACCGGCTCCTTCCGGGTCATGGATTCCCCGGGCTTTCCGGTCGGCGAGTACAGACATAAATGTATGGATACCCTGCAGACTCCGGGGAAAACCTGCATAAGCATACATTTGAACAAGAATCTCTTTTATCTGGTTGACTGTCAATCCGGCATCCAGTCCGGCATTTAACTCTGTTTTAAGCGCATCCGGATTACCGGTGGCAGTATGGGCAGCAATAGTAACTATCTTTTGCTGCCCGGGATTCAGGCTATTTTCCATTTCCTGGGCTTTTAATGAATTTGTCGTAATTGACAACATAGCGGTTATGACCGCTATGAGTATCATGCTTATTTTTTTCATTCTTATCCGGTGTTATTCTTTTACTGCTTCGGCATATTGTTCACCGGTAACAGGATCCAGCCATGTATTTTCATTGGTTTCCGGATTACAGGTTATAGCAAGATGTGAAAACCAGCTATCAGGAGCAGCACCGTGCCAATGTTCTACGTTCGGTGCGATTTCAATTACATCTCCCGGTACCATGCAAATAGCCTGTTTCCCTCTTTCCTGATAATACCCTTCTCCACCAACAGCTATCAGGATCTGTCCGCCTGTGTGGCTATGCCAGTTGTTGCGGCATCCCGGTTCAAAGGTGACATTCGAGATGGGCACATTTAGATCGCTATTGCCGGTAAGGGGAGCAAGCCATGATTTTCCTGAGAAATACTGTGCGTAGCCGGTATTTTCATTTCCTACCGGGAAATCACTGATTTTTGGTACTTCCGTATTCATATCTTTTCTGTTTTTATCCTGTGCATGCTGGCTGCTATATCCCGCTAAAACAACCATTATGGTAACCAGGATGAATGTTGTATGTTTCATTTTATATGGAATATTGATGTCTGATTTTTTCGAGCCCTTTTACCAGTTGCTCCCGCTGGGTCGCGATATTGATGCGAATAAAGTTTTCACCGGCTTCGCCGTATAATGTACCTTCGTTGATCCGGAGATTTTCTTCGCATAGCAGGTTTTTCATGATTTCTTTAGAAGTTAGATAAACTGTCCTGCAATCTACCCAAACCAGATAAGTCCCTTCCAGCGATAATACAGGAAGGTGAGGCAGATAATGAGAAAAATAATCTACAACATACTTATAGTTACCAGACAGATATTCTTTGAGTTGTTCGAGCCACTCCTCCCCGTCCGTATAGGCAGCTGTAAGAGCCTCTATAGCAAAGGCATTTATTTCGCACACCTCATTTATATTGAGCGCCTTGTCTATCTGCCGGCGTATTTCTTCACAGGCAGCAAAGATATTGGCAACCTGTATACCTGCCAGATTAAACGTTTTGCTCGGAGAAGTACAGGTAACGGAGTTTTGAAGAAACGCTTCACTTATAGAACCGAAAGGAATATGGGTATGCCCGGGATAAACCAGGTCACAGTGGATTTCATCCGAAACCACAATCACCCCGTTACGAAGACATATCCCGCCGAGTTGTACCAGTTCTTCACGTGTCCATACACGGCCTGCCGGGTTGTGAGGACTGCACAGTAGCAGGAGTTTTGCTTCCGGATCGGCGGCTTTTGTTTCCAGATCTTCAAAATCAATGGTATAAGTACCGTTCCTATATACCAGCTCATTCGTGACTATTTCACACTGGTTATTCCGTATAGAAGAAAAGAAACAGTTATAAACAGGAGTTTGTACGATCACTTTATCACCGGGAACAGTGAGTGCTTTGATTATAGCAGACAGAGCTGGTACCACTCCCGTTGTAAAAAGGATCCACTCTTTTTCCACTGCAAAGTTATGTCTTCTGCTGAACCATCCGGTGACCACCTCAGAGTAACTTTGCGGCACATAGGTATAACCGAATATACCATGCGCTACACGCTTTTGAAGCGCGTCAATGACCGGTTGAGCCGTCCGGAAATCCATGTCAGCTACCCACATAGGTAATACATTGTCCCCTCCCGCGGCATCCCATTTGTAGGAATTACTACCTCTCCGGGGAATGATTTCGTCAAAATTATATTTCATACGGGTATGTTTAAGAGGCAAAACAAGTGCATTTGTTGGTGCGTATAGTCGTTTCTCCGGGATTTTTGCAATTTTTGTCAATCACTACTTCCCCAATGTTATTGGCCATAATAACGCCCCCGGCAGGATTTTTGATACTTGTTATGTCACTGTCTATAACGGCCTCAAGTGTGCTATATTCAAAACAGAGATCGCAGTCTGTCGCAAAGGTACAGTTTTCCAGAACAAGACCTGTGCAGTAACAGAGAGGCTGTGTACCGGATATTTTACAGTTCACAAGCCGCAGATTTTTAGAATGCCACCCCAGATATTCACCGTTTATTTCAGAATCATACACTGTTACATTTTCTGTTTTCCAGAAAGCATCTTTGGAATCCAGGCGGGCATTCCGGATCACTACATTCGCAGCATCCTAGAAAGAGTAATTCCCCTGCAGATAGAAGCCATCAATGGTAATGTTCTTTCCATTCATAAAGATATAATCACCGCCATAGGCCTGTACGTTATGAAGTTCTACATCACGGCAACTCCAGAGGGTTTCACCGGCACTGGTGAATTTCACATTTTCAAGATACAGGCCATCTGTTTCACGGAACATTTTAGGAGCTTCCACACGGGTATTGCGCATCCGGATATTCCGGGAATACCAGATAGCTGCCCGGCTGTATACCGTGAAAAGACATTCGTCAATCCGGGCGTTGTCATTATGCCAGAAGGGATATTTACACATGAATTCACACCCATGGGCTTCAATATCCCTGCACTCTTTGAGTGCCGATTCGCCGGGATAGAATTTTACATTCTCCAGACGTAAGTTACCGGTAGCGAATAAAGGCCGCTCCCCTTCATAAAATATATCTTTTATCAACTGTTTTGTTTCTGCCATTTTTCTGTTTTTAATTTGTATGTTTTAATCAAGGGATACCAATGTATATTGTTGGGTACCCATTCCGATTTGTTCTGCATAATCAACAATGTGGATGCCATTACGGGATTCCATACGTTCGATAAGGTGGATTTTGCCATGATCAGTAGAGGCATATACCTGGTCAACACAGGCTTTGTCGAGTGCAACAGGGTTGAGCGAAGCAAGAATACCAATATCCCCCATTTCCGGATCGGCAGGATTGGAGTCACAATCGCAGTCTACGGAGAGGTTATTCATTACATTTATATAAAGGATATTGTCGCCACAGTAATCCGCTACAGCTTTGGCGGCTTCAGCCATGGACTCAAGGAAGTCGTCCTGTGCCGGATTACCCCAGTCTGTTGTACTTGCACCGGCTGAATGGATATAAGTTTTACCTGCTGACGAAGCAATACCAATAGATATGTTTTTAAGGGCACCTCCGAATCCTCCCATAATATGTCCCTTGAAATGGGACAGTACAAGAGTAAAGTCGTAGTTTTCAAAGTTAGCTCCTACAATATCATAGTCAAGGTGTTTACCGCCGTTGACAGGCAGGCGTATTTCACCTGTGGAGTCAAGAATGTCTACCGGCGCAATAGCTGTGAATCCATGATCTTCAGCGGCTTTGAGATGTAGTTCCGTAGTCGCCCGGTTTCCGCCGTAGGCAGTGTTGGCATCAATAAAAGTACCGTTCACCAGTTGTACAAGGTTACCCACTAATTCAGGTTTGAGGTAATTGTGTCCTCCCGGTTCCCCCATACTAAGTTTAATACCTGTTTTTCCCATAGCTTCACGTCCCAGTGCCCGGTATATTTTAATAAGGCTTCCGGGAGTGATCTCTTTGGTGAAATAAACAGTCGCTGGCTGGCCGTTCATGGCAGGAGGACTGCTCTCCTCAGCTGCTCCGGGCTTTGAATTATTTGCCTGGGTACATCCGGCTACTGTTGTTGCCAATAGCATCGTAGCGGATGTTTTCAGAAAATTTCTTCTCTTCATTGTTAATCCCTCTTTTTAAATTTTACTGGTTTACCTGCTCATTTAATTAGTAATAAAGATAAAATCAAAACCAAAAAGTTTTTTCTCTGTGGTTCAAAGATTTTTGCTGAGAGGTTCACGCATGTTTCCCGGAAATTTGATTCCATGGATTTTTACTTTATTTACTTTTGAATAACAGGTATGATAGATTCAAAGGTAAAGCTATCGTGAAATTATACCAAATAAAACACGTCTTTATAAAGAAGGAAAATTTCGTCTTTGGGAGCTATATTTCGCACTTCTCCCTTTCCGGAAGATGATTAGCCGTTTTTAGGTTTTAAAAACCGGTTTGTCAGGTATCTGCGTACCGGTATATCGTAAACTTTCAGACAGATATAAGCCAGCACAATGCTTCCTGCGACAACGCCCACCGCACCGGGTAATGATTCACGGAATGTAAGATTTTCATTTTTTACCCAGGCATAATACAGGTAGATAAACGGATAATGTACCATATATAAAGGATAGGATATATCTCCTAAGAATTTACAAATCCGGGTCGTATACGGACCGGTACTTGTTCCTGATGCTCCCAGATAGACAAGAAGCGGGAAAAACAGCAGGCAGCACATTGCATCATACAGCCCGTTCATCCATAGATGTCCGGCCCCACCAATGCGGGGTATCGACAGCAGCACAACGATAGCGAATGTACAGATCCAGAAAGCTCCTTTTAGTTGGATGGGTTTAAATACACGGGAGAGTAGTAATCCGGCAGAAAAGGAAAATAATAACCGGAAGAATCCTCCGGTAAATTCGGTGCCGGTCAGTGAATATCCCACACAAATATCCCCGTACCAAACCGCAAATCCCGTCAGGCCACATCCGGCGGCAAAAACCAGTAAGGCCAATACGGTCGTAGAAAATTTACGTATAAACAGCGCATACAGAATATTGCCGATATATTCAAAGAATAAAGACCAGCTCGGTCCATTCAGGGGAAACATTTCACCCAATCCCCGGATCTCAATGCCGGGAGCAGCGGGAAATAATAGCATATTCAGGAAAGTAGCAAGAAACAATCCCACGATTGTTACTTTTGATATATCCCATACCGGGCACCCCTGTGTATAGAACATAATTCCCCCAATCAGGGCCCCTATGACCACCATCGGATGCAGGCGTATCATCCGGCGTTTGAGGAAATCCTTTGTACTCATTTTACCCCACCGGTCATCATACGCATACCCGACAACAAACCCGGATAGCATAAAGAAAAAATCAACAGCTAAATACCCGTGATTAATCCGTTGGTCCAGATGGCTGGTTGCGAAAGCTTCAAAAATATGGAAACAGACAACCGTGATAGCCGCTACTCCACGCAATCCATCGAGTATATTGTAATGAGGTTTCGTATCCGCAAAGGCCGACGTAGAGATTTGTGTTTTAAGCATAAGATTTATTTTTTATAGTTGGCTTTTCTAAAGAACGGAACGAAGATAAACTTTTTTTCTTTTACCCGGTAATAATCAGAATGTATTATATCAGAAAAAGTACAGATTTCTTCCGGGCAGATTGCTTATCCTTTGTCCGGAATGGATAGATATCAAATAGGTCTGCGAAACTTATCTGACGGGTCTGCGAAAGTATCAGACAGTTTCGCAGACCCGCTGATTAAGTTTCGCAGACCTAATGGAACTTTTGACCGGGGACGAAAGAATTCTTAATAGGTCATAGCAATCGTATAGCTACCGGAGGAAAGAGTGCCGAGCGAGAGAAAGGGCTGGCCTTTTACCTGGGTTGCTTTCTGAGAGGTTCCGTTATTCGTTACTCTATATGTTGAGGTAATGGATGGCAGATAGATTTCGGCTTCCATATTGGCAGGAATGGTTACCTGTAACAGGTATTCGCCTCTCCGGTTTTCTATTTCCATTTTTATCTCTCCTTTTATGGTGGGAATTGTGGCTTTTGCCCATTCGAGAGAAGCAACCTGAGGCTTGATCCGGACTTTACTGAAACCGGGTACTACGGGTTCCACGCCCATCAGTTTACGGGGGATGATATTGGCGGGGACGGCTCCCCAGGCATGGTTCCAGTCCTGATTGGGTTTGTATTTGTTGTCCCATGCTTCCAGAGTGATGGTCGAACCGGCACGGATCATGTTATACCAGCTCCGGTCGTCTGTTTTGGTGAGCATGTGAAGAGCATAATCCGCGTCGTTTGCTTCATATAATGCATCCATGAGGAACTGCGCTCCGTAAACACTGCATGCCATTTGCCGGCTACGGATAAAGTCCAGCACTTTTGAACGGTTTCCGGCAGGTACCATATCAAAGGCAACCGGGAACATATTGGCATGTAAAGACGCATGGGTAG
>JAJQES010000201.1 GCA_021201565.1 Tannerellaceae bacterium | reverse complement strand
AAATATTCTCTTTTATGGGGAGGGGTGAGAAAGTTTTTCGCATATTTGGATTTTATTCTCGTTTGGATTCCTTTGTTTGAAAATATTAAGTCATTGACCTATTATGTAGAGATGGAATGTTAACTGATGACCCAAAGAAATACGAAGAACCTTTGAAACAGTCCCTGAAGTTGTTTGAGGAATTATTTGCCTGTTATTATGCATCACTGGTTGGGTATGCGTATAAAATAGTAAATGACACACAGGCTGCTGAGGATATTGTACAGGATGTGTTTATGGGGCTGTGGAGTAAAAAAGATGTATTGGACTTTTCAGAATCTATTAAACCGTATCTGTTTAAGGCAGTTTATAACCGTTCCCTGAATTATCTTTCCTCTTTACATACTACGCTGGATGTGGATGGAGAAGACACCTATATATTACTCCATAAACAGATCACCTCTTATAATCAACAGGATTCTTTGTTATTGAAGGAGGTAGAAGAGGAGATCAGGCGTTTCATTGAAACGTTGCCTCCCCAGTGTCGTAAAGTATATAAACTCAGCCGGGAAGAAAATCTGAAAAACCGTGAAATTGCCGAAAAACTGAATATCAGTGAAAAAACAGTGGAGGATCATATCCGGAAAGCGTTGAGGGAATTGAAAACCCATCTGGTCAAATCCGGATTCTGGATGATTTTGATTCTGATGAATTGAGCGGGGATCGCAAAACAACAGACTTTGTTTTCTGCAAAATATATCTCTCAAGCCCGTTTACAAGCGGTCCCCACTCCATATCACTTTTCAGTCTTAATCTCCTGTTTTAACCGGATCTTACGAAGTTGGGGTTTGTTGATCCGGTATATGGTGTCGATGATAAGTTGCATTTCTTTTTCCCAGACTTCTCTTACCTCTTTATGGATGGCTTTGGAGTAAATATCCCGGTGAGCGGCTACCCAGCCGTTTTCAGGAATATGCCGGTCCATAACTTCAATAGCCTGGCGGTCATTTGCAAAAAGTAATCCTTTTTCCTGAAAAAATCCGAACTGTATCCAGGCATATTGCCGGAATCGTCTTTCGATTTCCCAGCGTTCTTCGTTGAGGTGCATAATGGCTAATGCTTGTTGATATTGAGGGCTCTGTGTATAGAGAGCGAGATTAATTCCTGCGGCCAGTTCCTGGTCGGAGAATGTATCAATATATATATCATCAATGGTAAGCCGGTAATTCCCTTTGAGAAGCGTTTGTATCTGTAAGGTTTCCTGGTTCATCTCCTCTATGAAAGGTATGATCCGGGTAGCCTCCGCCTGTGATTTTTGGCTTCCCCAACCTCTGGGAATGGTATCCAACGGATAAGGAAGTGAGTGGGCAAGATAGTCAAATGTGATCTCTTCCGGAGATACGGAAAGGCCGGATAGAGTGCAGTTTTCGGTCCGGAACTTTTGGGTTTTCGCATCCATGCGTATGTCTGCTACTTTTTTACCGGAGAATCCCTGTGCCTGTAGAAGAAGATAGGCCATCACCATGTGTCCGTCGTTGTCCGGATGGATCCGGTCGTTTCCGCAAATGGTAAAGGAGGGGGAGGTTTGCTGGTATTTTTGATTGATAGCTGTCATGGGGTGATTGAGGTCGAAAAAGTTCCACCCGTTTTTTTCGGCAGAGGTTTGTTGAAACCGGATGATCTGTTGCATAGCCGCATTTTTATTTTTTAGCGGAGTATTTTCTATCCGGGCTGTTTCGTCGTAAGGGGAACTGCCGATCAGTGAAATCCGGGTATCCTGTAAATTCTGTAATTTCTTTTCAATGGAGAGATAATCCTGATAGGATTCCTCAATTTTTGTCCGGGCAAATTCTCCGGCTTCCGGTTGGTTATATTCCATATAACCGGAGTCATTCATACCAAACGTAAGATAGATTACATTGGGCCGTTTCACAAGGACATCCTGTTCAAACCGTTTGTTGATATCGTACGCGCGGTCTCCGCCGATTCCCACGTTATAGATCCGGATCTGTTCCCGAGGCAAACGGGTCATGTAATAAAGCCAGATGTAGGAGTGGTAATGGCCTCCGTCGGTAATGCTGTTTCCGACGAAAGCAACCTTGTCGCCTTCCCGGAACGGTTCCAGCGATTGTGCGGAGAGGATACCGGAAAGTCCTACTCCGGCGAGAAATAAAAAGAATGTTCTCATATAGTATAGTAGTTATTTATTGATTCCCCAGTTTTTGTTGGGTGTTTTTCCCAGTTCGATTTCCAGTGTCCCACCTGCCATGATCTGACTGTAATCGAGGAAACAGTCTGTATGGGGTTTCCCGTTCAGGATCGCTGATTGGATATAGCGGTTTTCCGGAGTATGATTCCGGGTGATAACGGTAAACCGGGTGTCTTTTCCTGTTTGGATTTCAACATGGCTGAATAACGGAGTCGTGATCTCTATACGGGTTTCTCCGGGACATACCGGATGGAGTCCGATAGAAGAAAGTACATACCAGGCAGACATTTGTCCCACATCTTCATTTCCGGTTAATCCTTCAACTGCGTTTTTATAGGCATTTTCACAGATAAACCGGCTCCAATACTGAGTTTTCCAGGGTTCTCCGAGACGATTATAAAGATAGGGTACATGATGCACCGGCTCGTTGGCATGATTGTAATAATCGTTCCACAGAAAATGAGAAGGTGTATTTTCAAACATATCATCCAGGTCTGCAAGGGTGGCTTCACGGCCTCCCATAAGTTCGGCGAGACCGGTCACATCATGTGGTACAAACCATCCCTGCTGGTAAGGGTTGCACTCGATGCATCCGTACCACTCCGTCAGCCTGCCGGATTCAGGCCAGGGCTCGAATGTACCGTCAGCCTGACGGGGGCGGAAACTGTTTTTTTCTTTATCAAAGATGTTCTTATAGGAAGCTGAACGGCGGAGATATTTTTTCTGGTCCTCTTTTTTCCCTAATTGCCGGGCCAGTTCAGAGAGACACCATTCCGTATATCCGTACTCTAAGGTTTTGGAGATTCCCAGGCCGTCAGCTACATATCCCTGCTCACCGTTTCCAAATAGTTCGGTTGTATTCCGGGCATACTGATAAGCCAGTTCAATATCATATCCCCGGATTCCTTTGGCGTAGGCGTCTGCTAATACGGAAATCGCCGGATTGCCTAACATACATCCGGTGTATGCATTTAGAAACTCCCATCGTTCAAAATATTCCCGGCCACTTTGAGAGCCCATGGTGATCAGGGAATTAAGCATATCATTTACTATCTCCGGGTTTAGAATCGTTTGCAGGGGAAACTGGCTCCGGAACACATCCCACCCGCTGAAAATGGTACGTTTGGTAAAAGAACCGGCCTGGTAAATCTCCTTATCTCCTCCCACATACCGGCCATCGACATCCGTATAGATACGTGGATCAAGCATCGTATGGTAAAGGGCGGTATAAAAAATTGTTTTTCTGTCCGGATCCGTTTCTTCAATCCGGATTTTGCTCAGGGCTTCGTTCCAGCGTGTATAACTTTGATGCCGGATCTTTTCAAAGTCGAAGCCTATCATTTCTGCTTTCAGGTTTTTTTCGGCTCCTTCCATATCTACAAAGGAGATCCCGGCTTTTAAAAAGACTTCTTCGTCTGTGTTCGTTGAAAATTCGGAGAAGAATCCGAGATGTTTTCCCTGATATTCACGAATGTTTTCTATGATGGATGCCTGTGCAACTATTTGCTGGTAGGCATCACTTTCAATGTCTTCCCGTTTGCGGGTCTGTTGGGCAGGAATGGTGGCTTCCCAGACTCCGTACCGGGTAAATGGCTTAGAGAAGACAGCATAGAAATGAACTGTATAGTCTGCGTTTCCATCCCCATTTCCCCAACCCCCTCCTTCAGGTGGACATTTCATCCATCCCCGGATGGTCTGATCATCGATTACCTCTATATATTGTTCGGTGGAAGTTCCTCCTACACGGCGGGCCAGATCAATCTGGATACGTGATTGTGCGTGTTCAGGAAATGTAAATCTGAGTATTCCGGCATGAGGGGTTACCGTTGCTTCAGCCCGGATTTGATAGTCGGTGAGATACACTCCGTAATAGCCGGCAGTAGCTGTCTCGGAGGATTTATCGTAACGGGAGCGATACCCTTTTTCCGGTTCGGCTGCTTTTCCGGCAGCTGTTTTTAAAGGTCCGGTTGTGGGCATGACCAGGAAATTGCCTAAATCACCAAACCATCCGATCCCACTCATCTGAGTAAAAGCAAAACCTTCAATGGTTTCGTGTTCGTAACTGTATCCGGACCCGTTGTCTCCTCCGGTAATCGTATTGGGACTTACCTGTACCATCCCGAATGGAGTTGTAGCGCCGGGAATGGTTTTTCCCAGTCCATGATAAGCGCCGGCAGCCTCTGTATTTGTACTGGCTCCAATGAAAGGATTGACATACCCTGCCGGATCTTTTTCGGTATGGACCTTCTTTTTACAGGAAGGGGAACAGCCGGACAGGCTGAAAAGGACGGAAAGGAGAATGAACGGTGTTTTCATGTATAAAAAATGATTTCGTTTTTTATATCATCACATCTATCCGGTCATTCTCCCTGTATTTGTTAACATTATTTTATGATTCGACATATAGTCCGTTAGAGTTTGGGTAACTCCCAGGGGGTGCGATAGTAGGCTTTGGCCAGCGCATTGGCTTCATTGTCCCCGATAAACAGACTGTTTGCATCGTCCCATTTTAACTCTCTCTGCAGACGGCAGGAGATATTTGCCAGATGGGATATTTTGGCTACCTGTGCACCTATAGCCACATCCGCAGCCGGTAACTGCCGGCTTTTGATGCAGGCTAATGTATTGCCTACATGGTTATATAAGCCCTTTCCTTCTCCTTTTTGGAAAGGTACGGCTTCCATCCGTTCTCCGTTTCTTTCTTTCACCGGCATTACTTCCCATCCGGCACGGGTCAATACCAAAGTACCATTTTCTCCGTAGAAAGCCAGTCCTTCTTTTTTACCGAACAATCCATGGTTGATACCACATGCATGGTCCCAGACGATATTGAAGTCGTCATACGCATAGGTGGCCATGAGGGTATCCGGGGTTTCCATCGCGTCATCCGGATAAGCAAATTTACCGCCTCCGGAAAATACCCGTGGAGGTAACCCGGCCTGCATCCCTTCCAGGGCATAGTCAATCAGGTGAACGCCCCAGTCAGACATAAGTCCTCCGGCATAATCCCAGAAGAAACGGAAATTATAATGGAAGCGGTATTCGTTAAAAGGACGTTTGGGTGCCGGCCCTAACCACATATCATAGTCTACACCGGCCGGAGGGGTACTATCCGGAATAACCGGTAATGTGGGTTTCCCATCCTGATAGCAAAATACCTTTACCGTGCGGACACGGCCTATTTTTCCTTCTCTTACGAAGTTTGCGGCTTCATCCCAATGTGGGTCGCTGCGTTGCCATTGCCCTACCTGTACGATCCGGTCGTATTTACGGGCAGCTTTTACCATCAGGTCACACTCTTCAATGGTATTTGAAAGAGGTTTCTCCACATATACATCTTTTCCTGCCTGGCAGGCATACACGGCCGGTAGGCAATGCCAGTGATCAGGAGTACCGATAATGACCAGATCGACATCTTTATTGTCAATCACATGCCGCCAGTCTTTATAAAGATGAGGTACTTTTTTCCCGCTTTTCTTTTCAACATCTGCCGCCCGTTTATGAAGCCATTCGTCATCTATATCACACAGTGCGACACACTCTACTTCCGGATAGTCTAAAAAAGTATTCAGGTTAGACCATCCCATACTACGGCAACCGATCAGGGCTACTTTCACTTTGTTGCCGGGTGCTTCCTGTCCATAGATGGAACCGAAAGATTTACCGAATACAGGGCTGAGAGTAAAGGCGGCCGCGGAAAGGGCACTACGTTGTAAAAAATTTCTCCTGTTCATATATTATATCCTTTCATGGTATGTTAGATTTCTTTTTTGTACTGCAATAATACAAAAAAGTCTGCTATGTTGCTTCGCCGGATTTATTAAAACGAAAGGTTAAATAGATAAGAGGTGGATTGAATTATGAACATGAACAGAAAATACTTTTTATATTTGTATCTGGAAATCTACAAATATGGAAAAAAAACAACCCGCTAACTGGTATGCACTTTATACGGCTCCCCGTGCAGAGAAGCAGGTGGAGGACCGCCTGAAAAAAAAGGGGATGTCCTGCTATCTGCCGATCCTCCGGACGCGGCGGGTATGGTCGGACCGTATTAAAATAGTGGATGTCCCTCTCTTTAATTCATATATATTTGTTTACTGTGAGGAGCATCAATTGCGCGATCTGTTAAAGGTCTACGGGGTCATACGGATTGTCTATTATGACGGAAGGCCGGCTGTGATCCGTCCCAAAGAGATTGAGGCTATCCGGGAGTTTCTGTCCCTGGCCGAAAATCAGACATTGTGTGTTGGGGAAGAGGTAGAAATCCTGACCGGTGCTATGAAAAACATATCCGGCAAAGTCAAAAAAATAAAGAAAAATTATCTGATCCTGTTTTTGGAACAGTTAGGGGCTACTGTGGTCGTTAAAGTAGAAGAAGTAGCTAAGGTAAAACGGATTAAATAATACTTTTGCCTGTTATGTATTTGTTCGCTGATTGATTAACTTATCTTAAATACTTCATTGAAATTATGTACTCAGTTCAATTACATTTCAGACCATCTGTTCGTAGGGGACGAACAGATGGAAAATTGTTTTTCAGATTGATTTACGGACGTCAGTCGGGAAATATTACGCTGCCTTATAAAATTGATGTGTCCGAGTGGAATCCGGCTACGCATCAGTTGGTATTAAAGGGTAGCCCGGCACGTGTTCGTTACCTGAGAGAATTGCAGGAGATGCTTTACAGGGAGAAAGATACTTTTTGTCTTTTTGTAACAGATTTTGAAGGAAAGGAGGTGCATGTCAGGGATATTGTTTCATCTTATCGTTGTATATCGGCCCGGAAAGGGTTAACCTCGTTTGTAAATTCTTTGATACGGGAACTTATCCGGGAAAAACGTGAAAGGACAGCCCGCGCGTACCAGACTGCATGGCGCCGTTTGCTGAAATACAGCGGAAAGGCAGACTTATTCCCGAAAGATTTTACCGATTCATTTATAAAGGGGTTTGAACGTTTGCTTCAGGCGGAGAAATGTTCTCTGAATACCATCTCTTTTTATATGCGCAATTTGCGTGCGATTTATAATAAAGGGAAAGAAAAAGGAGTATTTTCTCCGGCCGTTTATCATCCGTTCCGGCACGTGTATACAAAGATTCCCGTTACCCGTAAACGAGCTTTAAGTAAAGAGGAAATCGGTAAACTGAATTGTCCCGGTAATCAGATTGTTGAACAACTGACTCCGGAAGAACGGGATGCGCTTCATCTGTTTCTTTTCTCTTTTCACGCCTGTGGAATGTCATTTGTGGATCTGGCTTATCTGCGTAAATCAGATATGAAAGGGAATATATTAAGTTATTACCGGAAAAAAACAGGCCGGTTGATCCAAATGAAAGTTTCTGAGGGGATGATGCGATCTATTAACTATTTCCGGTTACGTATGAAAGATTCACCGTATTTGTTTCCGGTTATCCGCAGGGAACATGTATCTGCTTACAGTCAATATTGTTCCGGTTTACGGCAACAGAATTTGCGGTTAAAGTTTTTAAAAGAAAAATTTGGCCTGAAAAAAGGATTATCTACTCATACTGCACGGCATTCCTGGGCTACGATCGCCCGCTCTGAGTCGGTCTCTGTAGATATAATAAGTGAAGCACTTGGGCATAGTTTTGTATCAACAACTTATATCTATCTGGAATCGTTTGGCTCGAATGTCGTGGGGCTGGCCAACCAGAAGGTCGGCCGGGCAGTAGGCAGATTTTCAGGCATATAATTACCCTTTTGAGATTCATAGAATAGGAAAATAAGAATATTTGTTTACATTTGTATTTTCTATGTAATCTGAATCATTTTATGAACTCTGTCACTTGGGAAGTGACGGATATACCTTCAAATTATTTTAGATGAACTTGTAAATATATTGATTTCCGGTCTGTAAAACTACTATATTTTATCCCAATAAGACTATATCTTTATATTTTTTCTATTTCTGATAGCTGCGGGAGAAGCTCCCAGATGCTTCCGGCAAAAATCACCTAAATTGGAAATGTTCGCAAACCCATATTCTTCAGCAATTAATTTTATTGGTTTCGAGGTTTCATAAAATATTTCTTTATGAATTTTATCAATCTTCTGTTGAAGCATCCATTTATAGGGTGATATGCCAAATACTTTGTGGAATTGTTTATTGAATCCGGAAAAACTGTAATTAGATAATTCGGCCAGCTCTTCTGCTGTCTTTACTTTTGCATGATGGGTGAGAACAAACAATGCAAAAGCACACTCTTTTGTACATATTGGTGAGAAGAATTTTTCCAGTATATCCTGAGAATAAGAGTGTTTGATGTTATAAAATAATTCCAGGGCTTTGAGACCTGCTAATACCTGGTCAATGATTCCTCCTCTGAGATATAATTGAATTCCCTCTACTACCTGCTGAATGGTTTTTCCCATAGTAAGTGGATAAAATAGTTTGATCTGGTCAGGATGCATCAGGGTATGTTTATTGATGAAAAAAACATACAAGGCAGATATGTTTGGAATTTGCATACAAAGAACTTGTGCATAGCTTTTCGCATTCAGTTCGCATGCAACTCCCCGGGGCAATAAAAAAAATTGCCTTTGTTCAATTATTTTCTCTTCATCCCCTGCAAACCTGATAAAAATATCGTTGGTAATAACGAATACAATAGCGGGGTATTTTAATGAAACCGGTCTTTTTTGATTTGGAGAAAATGTTATCAATTCCACATGATAGGGCAGTTTTCCTGACAATTGAAATTCATACATAAAGCTAAGACTATTAGGTGTTTAGTGAAAGTGCTTATAATTATTAAAGCTTTACTGTTTTATGAGAACTTATATAACTGCATCATTTTAAGGAACATACAAAATTGTCACATATATTTATTTCTTTTATTGTTAAAACAAATTTTACTGATTGTTTGACAAAATAAAAGCCCTTTATCAACTATCCTCGAATTCAACTATATACATGGTTCGTTCCGTATATCCGTCACTTCCCAAGTGACGGATTTTCTAATTCCTCCATAGATAAAACGGTTTTCTGGCAGAATGTATGGAGGAGATTTATCAGCAATTGAGTTTTACGGATTTGCCGGTTCGATTGCATTCGGCTCTCCGTATGCTGAATATTCCTATATACATACAAATATCAGAAATATAAAAAAAAGAGAGCCTTGTAGTATGTTAGGGATAAAATATAGTACCCCTTTTATATTCAAAGCGGATATATTTGCACACACATCCGGTAGGATTTAGAAAAATCTTTATTGCTTGTAAAGCATTATTTCAATAGGAAACCGGATGATGAGTGTATATAATAAGTGTTTTTTAAATGCCAGTGATGAACATTTTTGACAATAGAATCCAATGGAAACTGTAAATCAAAGATGAAGTACTGGTCCCAATGGATCAGTATAATATAAAATGGTAGTAGTAGTTATAAATAATAGAAATTAATTTCCGTGATTAAATGAAAAATTATACCCTTATCTTATTTCTATTGCTATTTGCAATACCAATAGGGATGAAAGCCCAGGAGGTTGGAATAAGAACAAATCTTTTGTATTGGGGGACGACGACACCCAACCTTTCAGTGGAGACCGCACTGGGGAAAAAAATCACCCTTGAAGTGACCGGAGGTTATAATCCTTTTACCTTCCATGATAATAAAAAACTTAGACATTGGTTGGTTCAGCCAGAATTGCGGCTCTGGACCTGTGAAAAATTTGTGGGAAGTTTCTTTGGCTTTCATGCTCATTATGGTGAGTATAATGTAGGAGGCATTAAACTCCCTCTGGAAATTTTCCGGGGATTAGAAAACCATCGTTATCAGGGATATGCTGTAGGAGGAGGTTTTAGTTACGGATACCAATGGTATCTGGGACCACACTGGAACATTGAAGCACAATTTGGCTTTGGCTATACTTATACGGAATTTGACAGATATGAGTGCCATAAGTGTGGAGAACATCTGGGAAAAGGCCATAAACACTATTTCGGTCCCACCCGGATTGGAGTGTCATTAGTTTATCTGTTTAAGTCTAAAAAGTAAATCCCATTATGAAACGACTCTATACAATCCTATTATTTTTTATTATTGTAACTCTTCCCGTTTCTGCTCAAAACCGGATCGGAGGCGTACAAATCTATCCCATTACTCTACAGGAACAGGGGGATAGCCTGCTACTTGAAATGGATATCCATGTAGACGGCAAAGCTATGAATAACTGCCAAAGCTGGACAATCATGCCCACGCTGATGACAGCCGATTCTGCCTATTATATGGAAATGCCCCATGCATTGATTAACGGAAAAACAAAAGCCAAACTATTCAAACGCAGAGAAAAATTTCAGAACAATTTTCTACTGGCACACTACCCAACCTATAAAATAGACAAAAAACGAAAAGAAGATATAACATTCAAATATACCTTAACAACCCCATACGAATTCTGGATGGATACCGCATCACTACGGATCAATCAGATATTAACCTCCTGCGCAGATGTAGAGCAGTGGTTCGTTCTGGATAACGTCGTCTTGGTAGAACTACACCATTATACTCCCTACCAACCCGATGTAAAAGTAAACTACATCACCCCTGAAAAAGAAACAAAAACCCTACACCGGGAAGGATCAGCCTACCTCGATTTCCAGGTAGGCAAATCAGAAATACTCCCCAACTTCCGCCGCAACCCGCAGGAACTGGCCAAAATAAACGACGTACTATCACAAGTCAGAGCCGACTCAGACTTTGAAATCACCAAAGTCTACGTAACAGGCTACGCCTCCCCCGAAGGAAGCTGGGCAAGCAACGACCGCCTCTCACTGGCCCGTGCACAAGCCCTTAAACAATACATACAAAACAAATTCCCCATACCCAACCAACTGATCGAAGCCAAAAACGTACCCGAAGACTGGGCAGGCCTCACTAAAATAATTAACGAAGGCGAAATGGCCGGAAAATACCGCGTACTCGAAATCATCGAAACCGTATCCGACCCCGACGCCCGTGAAAGCCGTCTGCGTGCCCTCGACGGCGGACGCTATTTCCGCTACATGCTAAACGAAATATTCCCCTCCCTCCGGCGGGTAGAATACAGGGTGGAATTTACCGTCAAAGAATACTCCTTAGAGGAGTCTGAACTGATTATGCAGAAGAATCCCGAACAGTTAAATCTCTACGAATTAACCCTGCTTTACAATAACTATCCGGAAGATTCCCCCGAGCGTGAGTTAATCTCCCATGCAATGATACGGTTATTTCCCGATCACCCGGTAGCCAATAACAATGCAGCCGCCCGTCTGCTGGAAAAGGGAGATGCACAAGGTGCCAGCAGGTTTATCCAAAAGATCGAACAGCAGGAGGATTTTCCGGAAGGCTACAACAACCTGGGAGTGTATTATATGCTAATGGAAGATGTAGACACGGCAGAAGAATACTTCAACAAAGCCCGCATAGCCACCTCTTTCCCAAGGGCAGTCTATACAGAAGAAGAAATCATCCACAACATAGAAGAATTAAACAAAAAGCGCAAAGATCTACGGATTCGCGAGCGCTACAAACGATAAGAAAAAGAGAGTTAAGTATCCAATTAAATCACAATTACTAATTAAATTAATTATTTATGAAAATCAAAAATCTATTCATGTTCATCGCAATGG
>JAJQES010000473.1 GCA_021201565.1 Tannerellaceae bacterium | reverse complement strand
ATAAATACCCACAAAATGGGTATCTGAAAAGAAAAAAAACAGAGTTCCGCACCGGCATACATTCCTTCCTCCAAAAGGATGATTATCAACTCCTGCAAGTTGCCTGCGCAACTTGCAGGAGTTGATGAAACAGGTTGCAGGAGTTGACAGAACAACTCGTGCAACCTGTTCCGGCGAATAGCAGAAGGTACAATTCCGGATCTATCCGTACCGGCAAACCAGAGACTCAGGAGGGGCTGGTAGGGAGATTCCGGAGGATACGCATAAATTCTTCGTTCGTAATGTCCAGGTCCGGTTCCCGGTAATTGACATAATCTTCAAAATAATCGCCGGCAATGTCAGCGACAGTCCCTTCTCCATCCAGTCCGTACCCATCTAATAATCGCTCTAATTGTTTCCGGATATGACGGATGGTGTGCAAACGTTGTTGGTATTGATCCGGTTTGTCCAGTTCCGTTGTATGTTCATTCATCGCAACCAGGTACACTACGGTATAAAACTGCTCTACTGATCCAAATACCGGTGTGAATAGCGCTTTTGTCTCCTCCGGCAAAGAGACCAGCCAGGATTTAATTTTCGACATATTTCTCAAACGTATATTTGTTTTTAAAAAAAAGAGTGAATAAACAAAAAGATGAAATAACTGCACAGGATCACTTTCAACAAAGTACTGAACACAAACCCGGCAAATGCACCGGCACCGGCTTTAAAAGCCACTCCCGTGTCCCGTCCGGCCATCAACTCACCCAGGACAGCACCGGCAAAAGGTCCCCACAGGATTCCCCAGGGAGGAAACAGGAAGATTCCTACAAATGTACCAATAATACATCCCCATTTCCCCGCTCTGCTTCCTCCGCCGTATTTGGTTCCCCACAAAGGGGTCAGATAGTCCAGTAACTGCACGACTACCACCAGAATGGCCCAAAAGATAAGAGAAGACACGGTGAAAGGTTGTCTGCCGGTAACTTGTAAGAGAAGCAATCCGGCATACGCAAGCGGCGGACCCGGTATCCCGGGCAGAATACATCCGGCAAGACCGCCCAGCAGACACAATGCAGCAACTATATAAAATACAATATCCATTTTAAAACAACGTTTTCACCGGAACAAAACCCAGAGACAAGTTCCAATTTCCTATATATATAACGACCACAAGATACAGAGTGTTTAGGAAACTTCAACATTCTGTTCGCATAATTTAATAATAAAAAATGATTCAATTTAACTTAACTGTGTACCTTGCCCGAAAATTGACAATTGACCATTAAAACAATATTGCCTGTATGTCCGTTATATTAACTCTTACTTTTCTTTCACACACATGAAAAGACGATATATTGTATTTATATGTCTTTGTTTGGCCAAAACCGGATCACTTTCCGCTCAATGGACCGAAAAAGATTCAATCTGGCTAAAAAATGTACTGGATGGAAAAGAAGAGATCCGGCTACACCCGGAAGTCCTGGAGGCAATCCGGGACGGTAACCTCATTCATACGGATAGGATAGAGGTAAAAGACCAGTTACAGGAGGCTCCGGCCCACCTTCCGGTTTCGCAGGATTTTTCGGAGTTCATCCGGCCGC
The DNA here is from genome assembly GCA_021201565.1 of Tannerellaceae bacterium. Classification (GTDB taxonomy): domain Bacteria; phylum Bacteroidota; class Bacteroidia; order Bacteroidales; family Tannerellaceae; genus UBA4116. The sequence goes on along the minus strand of JAJQES010000473.1, from coordinate 10,243 downwards.
GGAACACAGAGAAACCGGTAGATCCTCTTACACTCCCTCCGGCGGTTTTTATGCGGTACGGGTTAAACATTCCCCTGCCGGCTGTCTACAAGGCATTTATGGTTCCGCAGGAGATCCGCAGAAACGGGACCAGACCTTCGGGGATTTCATTCAATGACGGACTAAAACAGCTGTTTTCACCGAAAGAAAGAGCCAGAGCCCGGATGCGCAGGAATGCCAATGCCTGGAAAAACTACAATAGCTTTCCGTAAAGTAGGAAATTAAGAGATTATCAATTACATTTGCAACATATAAAATAGAGGAAATATGAACACAAAAAGCTATATATTCAGTTCCTTTATACTCCTTTTCATAGGCCTGGCAGGACTAACAGGTTGTCAAAACAAAACGACCGGCAAAACGGGACAAGGACGTATAAATGATATAAAATTTGACTCCCTGCAGGTAGATAAAGAGTCTTATTTATTCAATAATACAAACAATCCCTATTGCCATTTACAGATTAACTTCCTGTATCCGGTGTCAACCAACCCGCCCGCTATCCTGGACGCTGTCAGCCAACATTTCATCATCACTACTTTCGGCGAACAAATAACAGGCCTTTCCCCGCAGGAAGCTGTGGAGAGATTTACCAAAGAGTATCTGGATGAATATCATGGTATGGAAGAGTATTTTCAGGAAGACCTCCAACACAATGACGATCCGGAGGCAATCGGCAACTGGTATAATTATGTGGAATTACGCTACAATGAGATCTATTATAACCGGAATAACATCCTGAGTTATTCAACTTACCGTGAAGGTTTTACCGGAGGTGCACACGGTTTCCACCTGCTACATAATTATGTCCTGGACCTCACTACCGGGCAACAGGTGCGGGAAAGTGATATTTTTATAGAAGGGTATGAAGGGGAGCTGGCGGAAATTTTAGTCAAACATATTACTAAGGAAAATGGAGTTTCCAGACCGGAAGAACTCGAAGAACTGGGCTATTTCAGTATTGATGAGATCTATCCTAATAATAATTTCCTGGCAGACGAAGAGGGGCTGATCTACAATTTCAATGAATATGAGATTGCGCCTTACAGTGTAGGTTCCACCAATGTACAGATCTCCTATCCGGAAATCCGCCACCTGTTGAAACCGGATTCTCCGGTTTCAAAACTGACAATTGATAATTGACAGGTAAAAAAAACCTGAACCCCCATAATTATAATCAGAATGAACAATACAAACACACATAACACATCCGAAACAGAAGATAAATTGTCAACTGTCAATTGTCAATTGTCAATTCCGGAAAGTCAATTGTCAATTCTATTGAACTATTTCCCGAACCTGACAGAAAAACAGCAGGAACAATTCCGGGCACTCTATCCGTTGTATGCAGATTGGAACGCGAAAATCAATGTGATCTCACGCAAGGATATTGAAAACCTTTACCTCCATCATGTGTTGCATTCATTAGGAATTGCCCGTATGCTCACTTTCAGACCCGGTACCTCGGTTATGGATATCGGCACCGGAGGGGGATTTCCCGGTATTCCGCTGGCCATCCTGTTTCCGGAGGTACAGTTTCACCTGATAGACAGCATCGGTAAAAAAATAAAAGTAGGACAAGCCGTAGCCGAAGCAACCGGACTAAAAAACATTACGTTCCGTCATTGCAGGGGACAGGAGGAAAAAGGACTGTTCGATTTTGTGGTCAGCCGTGCCGTGATGCCCCTCGAAGATCTGGTTAAAATTGTCCGCAAAAATATCTCCAAAAAACAACAAAGCGCCCTGCCGAACGGTTTAATTTGTCTGAAAGGAGGTGAACTACAACATGAAATATTGCCATTCCGTAACATAGCTGTAGCCATCCACCTGAATGATTATTTTAAAGAAGAGTATTTTGAAACTAAAAAAGTAGTGTACGTACCATTATGATCACCGTAAAACCTTTTGAATTCAATTACTTCTCCGTAAACACGTATCTGCTTTATGATGATACGAAAGAGGCGGTCCTGATTGACTGTGGCTGTTTGCGCCGGGAAGAAGAAAAAGAGTTAAGTGAGTTTATCTCTGGCCGGGAGCTAACACTTACTCATCTGCTATGCACCCATCTGCATGTGGACCATGTGTTTGGGAATGCCTTTATTTATCGCACCTATGGATTGCGTCCGGAAGCACACCGGGCAGAGGTGGAGCAACTACCCTCCCCTAAAGAACAGGCCCGGAGGTTTGGTTTAGAGGATAAAGTAGAAGATATCACAGTTGAAAAATTCCTGGTAGGCAACGACCGGATCCGGTTTGGAACTTCAGAACTCCAGGTATTACTGGTTCCCGGACATTCACCCGGCAGCTTATGTTTTTATAGTGAGCCGGACGGGTTTGTCATCTCAGGAGATGCACTATTCAATAGAAGCATCGGACGGACAGACCTGTGGGGTGGAAATATGGACGTACTGGTAGCGGCTATTAAAGACAAACTCTTATCTTTGCCGGACGAAACCATTGTGTATCCGGGACATGGACCGGAGACCAGGGTTGTGGATGAGATCCTGAACAATCCTTTTTTATAAAACGAAAACATCATATCATAAAAACACTATACTATGGACACAAATAACTTTGCAAACCGCCACATCGGGATCACTCCGGAAGAGATGCCCTGTATGCTGGAGACCGTGGGTGTATCCACACTGGACGAATTGATTGACCAGACTATTCCTTCCAATATACGCCTGGAACAACCGCTGGACCTCCCGGAACCGATGAGTGAACGGGAGTTTGCGGAACACATCGCCGAACTTGCTTCTAAAAATGAAATCTATACGTCCTATATTGGCATGGGATGGTATGATACAGTCTGTCCGGCTCCTATCCAACGGAATGTACTGGAAAACCCGGTGTGGTATACTTCTTATACCCCTTACCAGGCAGAAGTCTCCCAGGGACGCCTGGAAGCCTTACTGAATTATCAGACTGTGATCTGCGAGCTGACCGGGTTGCCGCTGACCAATTGTTCCCTGCTGGATGAAGCCACGGCGGCCGCCGAAGCTGCCACGATGCTGTTTAACTCACGCAGCCGGGCGCAAATAAAAGCGGGAGCCAATGTATTGTTTGTGGACCATGAAATATTTGCTTCCACCCTGGCTGTGCTGCACACCCGTATGGCTCCGCAGGGAATTGAGATCGTAACCGGTGACTATAAAACCTATACATTTACCGGGGCTGAATTCGGGGCGATTATCCAATACCCAAACGAAAAAGGATCTGTAGAAGATTATACCGGATTTGTACAAAAAGCAACCGCAAACGGTACCCGGGTAGCCGTGGGTGCCGATCTGATGAGCCTGGTGATCCTGACGCCTCCGGGTGAATGGGGAGCAGATGTGGTATTCGGTACGACCCAGCGGTTCGGGACACCGATGTATTACGGAGGACCGTCTGCCGGTTACCTGGCGGCCAAAGAGGAATATAAACGGAATATCCCGGGACGTATCATCGGTATTTCCAAAGATGCCTACGGACATCCCGCTTTCCGTCTGGCCCTGCAAACCCGGGAACAACATATCAAACGTGAAAAAGCAACGTCCAATATTTGTACCGCCCAGGCTTTACTGGCGAGTATGGTAGGCTTTTATACCGTCTATCACGGAGCGGACGGACTGAGAAACATTGCGAACCGGATCCACGCAACCGCCGGCTTCCTGGCAGGTGAACTGGAAAAGCTGGGGTATAAACAACTGAATAAAAATTACTTTGATACGCTGTACATAGAGCTACCGTCGCATGTATCCGTCAACGCCCTGCGTGAAATTGCCCTGGAATGTAAAGTAAACCTACGCTATTTTGAAGGTGGACAAGTGGGAATCAGTATAGATGAAACGACTCAACTGACGGACGTAGGGGTTCTCCTGTATATCTTTGCCGGGGCCGCCGGAAAAGATTACCAGCAGGAGCTGACTATTCCGGAAAAGACTTATTTTAACCCGGTATTTGCCCGTCAATCGGATTTCCTCCAAATGGATGTATTCAAAAAATACCATACCGAAACAGAGCTCATGCGCTACATCACCCGGCTGGGCAGACGGGATATCTCCCTGGCCCATTCCATGATCTCCCTGGGTTCATGTACCATGAAACTGAATGCTGCTTCGGAACTGTTTGCCCTGAGCCGTCCGGAGTTCCAGAACATCCATCCGTATGCTCCGGAAGAACAGGTAGAGGGATATAAAGAGCTTATTGAAAACCTATCCTCCTATCTGGGGGAAATTACCGGTTTGAAAGGGGTCAGCCTGCAACCGAATTCAGGCGCAGCCGGAGAATATGCCGGGCTACGGGTTATCCGTAGCTATCTGGAAAGTACCGGACAGGGTCACCGGGATATTGTATTATTGCCGGCATCCGCCCACGGCACCAACCCGGCGAGTGCGATCCAGTGTGGTTACAGTACTGTAACCGTCAAATGCGACAGCAACGGGAACATTGACCTGGCTGATTTCCGGGAAAAAGCAGAAGCTAACAAAGAAAGGCTGGCAGCTACCATGATTACCTATCCATCTACACACGGCATTTTTGAACCGGACATCAAAGAGATGTGTGAGATTGTACACGCGTGTGGGGGACAGGTTTATATGGATGGTGCCAACATGAACGCGCAGGTAGGACTGACCAATCCGGGCGTGATCGGTGCGGATGTCTGCCATCTTAATCTACATAAAACCTTTGCCTCTCCTCATGGCGGAGGTGGACCGGGTGTAGGACCGATCTGTGTGGCCGATCACCTGATCCCCTTCCTGCCTTCTCATCCGGTATTGTGGGGAAGTGAAGTTGATACGGTGTCGGCAGCGCCTTTTGGCAGTGCCGGTATCCTCTCTATTACCTATGCGTACATCCGTCTACTCGGCACACCCGGGCTAACCTTATCGACCCGGATAGCCATCCTGAGCGCCAACTATCTGGCTGCCAAGTTAAAAGACAGCTATGGGATTGTATACACAGGGGCTACCGGACGGGTGGGCCATGAATTGATCCTGGAATGCCGTACCATCAAAGAACAATCCGGAGTTGATGAAGGGGACATTGCCAAACGGTTAATGGACTTTGGGTATCACGCACCGACCCTCTCTTTCCCTGTACACGGCACCCTGATGATCGAACCGACGGAAAGTGAAAGCAAAGCGGAACTGGACCGGTTTGTGGAGGTCCTGAATTGTATCCGGGAAGAGATCAGAGAAGTAGAAGAAGGAGTTGCCCCGAAAGAGGACAATGTACTCAAAAATGCACCTCACCCGGAATATGAAGTAACGGCCGATGAATGGAATCACTCCTACTCCCGCAGTAAAGCCGCTTTCCCGCTGGAATGGCTTCACGACTGTAAATTCTGGATCAATGTGGCACGCGTTGACAATGCGTATGGCGACCGGAACCTGATTCCTACTCTTTGCCCGTGTGATATTTCATAAATTTGACAGACCTCTTCCTCCTTTTAATGTAAACTTATGAATAAAACAAAATCTTCTTCTTTAAAATTCAGCAAAGCCTTTTGGGTAGCCAATGTGGTAGAATTGTTTGAACGGGCTGCCTACTATGGAGTATTTATCGTTATTACGCTTTACCTGAGCCGGATTCTGGGATTCAGTGACCTGAAAGCGGCCTCCATCGCCGGAACCTTTTCCGGATGTCTCTATTTCCTGCCTACTTTTGCCGGCGCACTGGCGGATAAGGTCGGATTCCGTAACTCGATGTTGCTGGCATTTTCGTTACTAACCCTCGGTTACTTCGGATTAGGGCTCTACCCGACCTGGTTGCAATCGGCCGGCCTGGTGGAGTATGGTAAAACCACCACCTTTACCGGCCTGCTGGATAGTCCGTTGCAATATGGCATTGTTCCTATTATGGTATTGATCGTGATCGGAGGCTCTTTCATCAAAAGTGTGATCTCCGGTACGGTAGCAAAAGAGACGACTGCTGAAAACCGGGCCCGGGGATTCTCCATCTTTTATGCTATGGTAAACATCGGTGCCTTTTCCGGAAAAACCATCGTGGACCCTCTCCGGACCGCGATGGGAAATGAAGGGTTGATCGTACTGAACTATTTCTCCGCCTCCATGACCCTGATCGCCCTGATCGCCATCTGGTTTTTCTATAAAACAGTTCAGACAGCGGGTGAAGGAAAGACATTCAGGGAAATCTGGCAGGCGTTACTCAAGGTGTGTGCCAATGGCCGCCTGATCACCCTGATTATTATCATCACCGGATTCTGGCTGGTACAACAACAATTGTATGCCACGATGCCAAAATATGTATTGCGTCTGGCCGGTGAAGGGGCCTCCCCTTCCTGGTATGCCAACGTAAACCCGCTGGTCGTATTTATGACGGTAAACCTGGTCACTTCCATTATGAAAAACAAAACAGCGCTTACCTCCATGACAGTGGGTATGTTCCTGATGCCGGTCTCCGCTCTTTGCATGGCCTATGGAAACATGCTGGATGGAAGCAACACTATTTTGGGTATGCATCCGGTCGCTTTTATGATGGTAGTCGGAATCGTATTCCAGGGATTGGCGGAAACGTTTATATCCCCCCGTTTCCTGGAATATTTCTCTTTCCAGGCACCTAAAGGAGAAGAAGGGCTTTACCTGGGATTCAGCCACCTCCACTCTTTCCTGGCCTCTATCATCGGATTCGGATTGTCCGGATGGCTATTGGAAAAGTATTGTCCCGATCCGGCCCTGTTCCCTACTCATGCGGCCTGGGAAGCCGCCAGCACCCATGCCCATTACATCTGGTACTACTTTGCAGCCATCGCCTGTGTGGCCGCTTTCGGCCTCATCATTTACGGCAAAGTCGTACAATACCTGGACAGGAAAGCAGAAAGTAAATAGAACTAACCAGTTCCCATCATATTTTATTTTTTGCTTTACAACACAACCAGCATGTGGCCAATAATAACAACAGGATCAAAAGTTCCGGTTCGGACATGGGAAAAAATCGTTCTTCCTGTTCTTCCAGATCAAGATTTTTACTGCCGGACATGGTTTCATCCTGTTTTTTCTGTAACCTCATCCGTTGAGCTTCCGTTTCAACTACGATGTAGGAGGTTTGAGGAGTCAGGATGCGGGTGGAGAAAGCAGCTTTTAACATAGGCAACCACTCCTGCTCTGCCCGGTTAGGATAGAGAGCATGATACATACGCCTTTCCTGTAATTTCAACCCGGCATACCAGCTTTTCTCTTTCACCGTTTCTGTGTCCCAGGCCGGTAAAGGGTTTTCGTGAGGAAGATAGACGATCGAAGGTTTGCCGTCATCCGGGACAAACAGTCCCGGCCTATATTCTTTGAGAGGATGAAAACCCCGGCGGTTACCTGTAAATAGGGGATAGTCTTGCATCTCATCTCCTGATAAATGAAAAAAAATATCCATGAACGGATAGGTAAACCGTAATTCATTCAGGTTAGACGGCATAATACTTTTTTCAATATGATCCGTAAGTACGACCAGAATGGGATATTGGTTCCTTTGTTCCCGGAAGTTCTCTATTAAGATGATCTCCATCGCCCGTTGAAGGAAAAACCCCCGCTGAAATAGTTTCATCCGGGCAGGTAGTTCTTCTGTCCAATCCAGTGAAACCTCTTCATTCACCTTGTACTCCCGGGTATAGCAGGCATCATTTGTATAAGTCACTTTATAGTGTTGGGCTGCTAATTTACGTAAGGCTAACAGATTCCGGATAGATTGTTCATACCGGCTACGGAGTTGACGGGCGGATTCTTCCGGGTCTCTCCGCTGAATGCCATTGTTGGATACATCTACAATAAAATGGAAATAAGGTTGAGGCTTTGCCTGAGGCAACAACGCTTTATCCTGCGGGGACAGATACCTGGCTGCTTCAGCGTTCCGATTGGGGCGGCCGGTATACTCACCGCCAACCTGTTCCGGATCACCCAACCGGATTTCCTGATCGTCTATTTTCAGGATAACAGGATCGGCATGAATAAATTCAAGACCTGTATACCGTACTTCTCCCCTTGCTAACGGAAAAACTTTTAGCTCCACCTCCCGGTCGGAGACATACCGTACAAGACCCGGGTCCTGATTACGCCGGGTAATCTGGTTATAGATCCAGGTAGCTGCTTTTTTCTCAGCCAGGATACCCGGTTCTCTGACTCCATTTACATCCAGATAATAATCACTGATCCAACATCCGTCCGGCAATTCAAACCGGGTCAGATATTCTCCATTCCATGCCCCGTTGACAGAATTCTGGATAGACAGATCTATCCGGCTGATCCAGGCTTGTTGGTTCAGATCATACGAACTTTCTATGTCTACCTTTCGTAACTTTACCTGTTCATCTATCGCAGTTTCTGTTGTAAAAGGCCCGTCGGGATACTCAGCATCCTGTCCGGAAACCAACTGGTTCAATACCGTTTGTTTATATTGTGAGAGCATCATATTATCCAATACGATCTTTTTATACCAGCTACTTATATAAGGTGTTCCGTTGTAAAAGAAATTCTCTTCCTGATGTTTTCCCACATGAGCCAATACCCGGAGCACAGATTGTTTCCTGATAGAGTACTCTTTGGAGTAATCAGGACTATATACATACGCAAGCGTATTATGGAGTATCTTCCGGTCCAGCATAAAAGTACCGGTAATACAAAGCGGGATGAAACAAACACCGGCTACGGCCAGCAGCATCAGCCGGACCGGCTTAAAAAAACGGCTTAGGTATTCGTAGTCCGATAAAAGGTCACCGATATGAATAATAAAGAGAATAAAAGGGGTCAGGAATAAAAAACCAATCCCGAATACCAGGGTAAGCAACATGGCAAAAGGCAGGAAAGGGAGAAAAAGCACAAAGAAATAGAGAGTAAAAGAGAACGTAACTGTACGGCCTGTATAGAGGAGCAACCGCCGGGCCGGCCGGGCCGGAGCCGGAAGACACAGCAGAATGGCGTTGAAAATCAAAACAACGTAGAACCAGATACTACTCAGATCACCAAATACATGTAGTTCGTAGTTCAGCTTTAATCCCAGTAACGGAAGGATAAATACAAACGGTATTTTCCAGAACAGTTCATATTCACGGGAAAATTTCTTCTGGGTATGAAGTACATAGAACAGGCGGAAAAAAATAAACAGAAGCATAAAGACCCCAATGATACTCAGCCAGAGAAAAAGAAGTCCATCCGAATATCCCCGCACCATAGGTATCAGAACCGCGATCAGAAGATAGAAGAAAAAAGGGACCAGTATGCTGAGGCCAAACTCAGCCCAGGGCCTGCGGTCATTTTCCGTATTAGTCACCATCATGACCAGACATAAAAGACAATACAATATAGTAGGCATCAGAAAAGCACCTACGGCTATAAAAAGATCGCCGGAGGTCATCCAGTCAGGAATACTCCCCGGCACCAGTTCTTCCGAAAACAAATAATAGTAATAGGCATACATGGCACCTACCGACGTAAGGATTCCCACCACCGGATAGATCAGGTCCATCTGTTTTTTCATGACTACTTTTACACCGGCATAGCCTGCATGCATAAAAAAAAGTACGAAAAACATCCAGCAAAATTTTGTCCACAGCTCTTTAACCGCAGGTTCCAGCATAGACTGAAAGATCATATATTCGGAACGGACCAATAAGAAGAGAAGGATCATTGGAAAAACAGTTATACCGAAGATCCAAATGGGGTTAAGCAACTTTTTCATGAGTCTGTATTTTATATTTTAAAACGGATATACGAAGAAAATAACCGGTAAGAACCAGAAATGTAAGGTAGACCACCACTCCGGTAAATGTATGGATGGTATCTATATAGGGAGAAGAAGAGAGTAAAAAGGTTCGTTGCAGCATCAGAAAACTGATAATACGGCTACTGTTAGCAACCCATGTCAATAACCAGGAGCCCAACAGGGAAAACGGAAAAAGCAATCCCTTACCCGGCCTGTTTGCCTGGATACCCAGGAAAGTGATCATGAGAAAAGCGGTCAGAAAGAAATTCGATCCGGAACAGGATTTGCTGATGACTATATGGAGGTCCGGATGAAGATAGCCTACTCCTTCTGCAAATGTCCCGGAAGAGGAGAACCAAAAACCCACCACCTTATCAACAGGCCATAGCAAAAAATCCAGCCTCTCTACCGGAGAGATGGAAACCCAATAGCGGAACAACAGAAAAAAGAGTAGGGAGACTCCTATGTATAAAATCTTTCTAAGCATAATAAAAGAACTTTGAAATAC
>JAJQES010000332.1 GCA_021201565.1 Tannerellaceae bacterium | reverse complement strand
CTTTATCATTATCCAGTTCAGCATACTTAATATCTTCCTGAGAAAATCCGGCCGGATATTTTTCTGCAAACTTCTCATCCAGGGAGCGAACTATTTTCTGAAGATTTTCACCATCCCGTTGATGCAGGCAACGAAAATCCGACAACGAAAACACACCCCGGATATCCCCTATCTTTTCCTCTTCCAGAGAGTCCCAGATGCGGTCACTTACAAACAGAAAGACAGATCCTGAATGATTAATAATATGATGCACATCATTAGGACTAAAATCCTGTAAAATAGGAACAACAATGGCTCCATAGGTAACGGTAGCCATATAAGCCATGCACCAGCGGGCGCTATCTTTTCCGATCAGGGCGATTTTATCCCCCCGCCGGACCTGGCACTCTTCAAAAATAATATGGATACGCGCAATCTGGGCAGCCACATCTTCAAAGGTAAAAGTTGTACCTTTACTATAATCGGAGACACAGGGTAGTGACCAGTTTTCTTTAAAACTGTTTTCGTATATTTTTATAAAATTCTCTTCAATCATAGCACAAAAGGGTAAAGTTTGTGCAAAAATAGGTACAACAAAGCACATATCCAACAAAAAAGACCAACTACTTGCCTCGTTTTGATTAACTTTGCGATCCGGTTTTACAGCCGGTAGAAGTTAAGAAGTCATCACTCACTGCGTTCGTTAGAAGTTAAGAATCTATTTTTTCCTATTAATGAGCGAAGGGAGTGATAATTTCCTGACTTCCTGATTTCTTGACTACTTATAGAATAATGATTGACAGAACAATATTTGAGAATAAACTGGCAGCCTATTATACGTTAGGATGCAAACTTAATTTTGCCGAGACCTCTGCCATTGGGAAAATACTGGCAGAACAAGGAATACGTAAAGCCAGAAGTGGCGAGAAAGCGGATATTTGTGTGGTAAATACCTGTTCTGTAACTGAACTTGCAGATAAAAAATGCCGCCAGGCCATCCGGAGAATCAGCAAACAACATCCCGGGGCCTTCATTGTAGTAACAGGCTGTTATGCGCAGCTAAAACCGGAAGAGGTATCTCATATAGAAGGGGTAGACCTGGTGTTAGGCGCAGAGCAAAAATTTGATATTCTTCTTCATCTGGAAGATCTCCGGAAACGGAAGGAGGGCGGAGCGATCATCGCTTCCAAGATAAAAGACATCCGGACCTTTTCACCCTCCTGTTCGTCTGATGACCGGACCCGCCATTTTCTGAAAGTACAGGATGGATGCGATTACTATTGTTCTTACTGTACGATTCCGTTCGCACGGGGACGCAGCCGTAACGGGAGTATTGACAGTATGGTAACACAGGCACACGAAGTAGCGGCGAAAGGAGGAAAAGAGATTATCCTGACCGGAGTTAATATCGGTGACTTCGGTAAAACAACAGGCGAAACATTTCCGGATCTGATTCAGGCATTAGACCAGGTGGAAGGGGTTTGTCGTTACCGGATCTCCTCTATTGAGCCAAACCTCATTACAGATGAAGCCATTGAATTTGTTGCAAACAGCCAGCGGTTTGTCCCTCACTTTCATATTCCTCTGCAAAGTGGCAGCGATGAAGTATTGAGACTTATGCGCAGAAAATACGATACAGCCCTGTTCCGGCACAAGATCGAACGTATCAAAGAAAGAATGCCGGAGGCGTTTATCGGGATTGATGTGATCGTGGGCACGCGTGGTGAGACCGATGAGTTATTTGAGGAGACATATTCTTTTCTTGAAAGCCTGGACTTCTCCCAACTGCATGTATTCAGCTACTCGGAACGTCCCGGAACACAGGCCCTCAAAATAGCTCATTCAGTCGATCCGAAAACAAAGCAAACCCGTAGCCAGAGACTATTGGATCTGTCAGAACAAAAATGGAAACAGTTCTACGAGTCTTTTACAGGAAAAGAAGCGACTGTACTGTTTGAACATACACGCAAAGGAGAATATATGTACGGTTTCACCGGAAATTATATCAAGGTAGAAGTTCCCTATGACGCTTCTCTTATAAATGAAACATCTGTTGTAAATTTGCAGGGATGGAATGAAAAAAGGACAGCGCTTACAGCTCAACTAAAAAAATAAAGTATGGGAAATAAAATATTATACGGATTTCTGTTTGTATGGGTTAAGTTACACGCATTACTGCCTATGCGGGTTCTTTACATTCTATCAGATATCCTGTATGTATTTATATACAAAATTGGAAAATACAGGCGAAAGGTCGTAAGAAACAATTTAGCTGAGTCTTTTCCGGAAAAGACATCCGGAGAATTATTCACACTGGAAAAAGAGTTTTATCACCATTTCTGTGATTATATTGTAGAAACCATCAAGCTGGCTCATATATCATTTGAAGAAATAAAGAAAAGAGCATTTCTGAAAAACCCGGAACTGATTGAACAAACGATCGACCAACACGGTACGATCTTCATGTTGATGGGGCATTATGGAAACTGGGAATGGTTTTCACACGCAACCGGCTTATTCCCGGAAACAAAAATCTACCAGATTTACCGTCCCCTCAATAACCAGGCGATGGATCGTCTCTTTATCTATTTACGCACCCGGTTCGGTTCGGTTGGTATTAAAAAACATGAAACCGTAAGAGATATCATCCGGTTAAAAAGAGAGAAAAAACGTGCCGGGGTGATTTTCATCCAGGACCAGTCTCCGGGAGCAGGAGAACATTACTGGACACAATTCCTGCATCAGGACACAGCCTTTTTTACCGGAGCGGAACGGATTGCCACCCGGCAAAACATCCCGGTCCTGTTTCTGGATGTACAAAAGGAAAAACGGGGTTATTATAGTGTGGAAATGGTCATGATGACTCCTACACCACAGAATACGTCAGAACACCAAATCACAGAAGAATATGTCCGGAGGCTGGAAAAAATGATTCTGCGTAATCCGGCCTATTATTTATGGACCCATAAACGCTGGAAACTCAAACGGCCACAGGAATGAAAAAAGTCGCAGTAGTCATACTGAACTGGAACGGCCAGGAATTACTCCGGCAATTTCTTCCCTCCGTGATCGCCCATACTCCCGGAGAATGGGGCGATATCATTGTAGCCGACAACGGATCGACGGATCAGTCTCTAACCCTATTGAGAGAAGAATTTCCGTCTGTTCAGCTCATTCCTTTCGACAAAAACTATGGTTTTGCCGGTGGTTATAACCGGGCTATTGAACAAATCGAGCACCCTTTTACCGTACTATTGAACAGCGATGTGGAAGTAACTCCCCACTGGCTGGAAGAGCCTGTCCGGATATTGGAAGAAGATCATACAGTAGCCGGCATACAACCTAAAATCAAATCTTACAGGCAAAAAGAGAAATTTGAATATGCGGGTGCCTGTGGGGGATACATTGATAAATACGGATACCCCTTTTGCCGGGGACGTATCTTTACGGAAGTTGAGACCGATCACGGCCAGTATGATACTCCTACCTCTATCCTATGGGCCACCGGCGCCTGCATGCTCATACGAACCCAACTCTACAAAAAGGCCGGAGGTTTAGATGAATACTTTTTTGCCCATCAGGAAGAGATTGACCTCTGCTGGCGGTTACGTATTCAGGGATACCGGTTCCTGTGTCTGCCTACATCCGTGGTCTACCACGTGGGAGGAGCCTCCTTATCCAAAGAAAACCCACGGAAAACCTTTCTGAACTTCCGCAACAACTTGTTGATGCTCTATAAAAACTTACCCGGAAAAGAGCTGGAAAAGACATTACGAATCCGCTTCTGGCTGGATTATCTGGCAGCATGTAAGTTCCTTTTATCCGGAGAATTCAAAAATGTAAGCGCCGTTTATCACGCAAGAAAAGAGTTTTATCAGCAAATAAACAATTTTAAAGAAAAACGGCAAAAGATCCAATCCGGTCCTCCGGCCGTTTCTATTCCTGAAATCCTTCCCTCCTCCATTCTATGGAATTTCTACGCAAAAGGAAGAAAAAAGTTTTCCAACCTGAAATTTTAATACACCTGCATGATGGGACTTAGCCACCACGATACCTACATACAACAAAAAAACAGATATGAACGTCTGTCAGTATCCATCTACCTGGCATTAGTAGTCATAAATACCGGTTTGATCTGTCTTCTGGTATTCTTTTACATCCGGGGTCCGGAGAAATACCGGCTGGGTATGGACGGACTCTACGAGGCTATATGTACTTCAGCGTTCGGTTTATATGTAGTATTTTCATTTATTACCGGTTTTTCTGTCTTAACAACCTGGTTAGATGTACGCCGGTCCAATCTGGTACATGCGATTATAGGCAAAATAGATAAGGGAAAAGGCGTAGGGAAGGAATTCTATGACCCGGAAGCGATGGACAGAGATAAGTTCTGGCAGGCGGATGATGAAAAACTGGTTATGCGAACGATCATACCCTATGAGGGGCTTATTATTCCGGTTATCCTGTTATTAATCTTTTTGTCTATCTTTTTTTACCATGTGTGGAAAGATGAGGTGACAGATTTTGATGGGATCTGGATCTGTTTGGCATTTCTTCTTTTCTATTCATTGGTGTATAATCTTTTTCTGAGGATAAATTATGTAGAGTTCAACCGCATGAAAGGAACCGTTACTGTCCCGGCGTTTCTTTTTCCCTGGTATCGCACCCTTTCTTTTGAGAGAGTAAAGATCAATGCCTATGATGGAAAATTCCGGTTAGTCATTCCGTACCGTCTATTGACGATAAATCTACCCGGAGATGGAGAGAGTCCCCAGAAATGGTGGAGCTTCTATATGTGGTATATGGATAAGAACCGGCCTTTACCACCCGGCAACTTATTAGACGGATACCGTGAAAAAGATTTTCTCCGCCGCCGGCAGGAAGGTTTCCCACCGCCTCTGTATCCTTCGGCTATTCCGGTAAAAGATTTCGATGGAAACGCCAAACGGTACGAAGTCTGTGACCTGAAACAACTGATCCCTCCTGACGTGCCTGATGGTTCGGACACAGGATGTGTGGCGTACGGCACGGCTAAAATGGATGCCCTGAATATGGGCTACCAACCTCAGCTAACACTTCTGTTTTGTTCTCAGACTGAATTGTCTGCCCTGGATATCAGCCAGTGTCCCAAACTGATTGAGCTGGAATGCAGGGATAATGAATTAATGATTCTGGATATAAGCCACAACACCTTATTGAAAAGATTGGATTGTAGCGGCAATCCGTTGGAGGAACTAAGAGTATGGCCCGGATTCGATCCGGAGCAACTGGAACAATGTTATATACCGGAAGGAGTAACCATTAGCCAAAAAACAAACCCGGCAACTTATTCAGCATAGTCGGGATACAAAAGATACCGGCTTCGCATCTTTTTATAGCCTGCTAACTCCTCCTGCCAGGAAGCACGGATTTCCTCTTCTGTCATTCCGCTGAGAATCTGTTCCCGCAATCTTTTTTCGCCGGCCAACAGGTCAAACCATTCGGGACGGGAAAAGAAAAGTGTAGCGTTCCGGCCGGTCTTATTATAAAACTCAAACAGATAATTGAAAGAGAGTCCACCTGCAAAAGAAACGTTCCGCAGATCCACCCCATAGCATGTCCTGTTTTTCTGTAAAGGATCTGTATCAAACCCGGGCAAAGCCTGCGGAGTAAATGAAAAAGTACCATACGAAGAGTCCGGATAACCAATCACCTGGAAAGGGAAATAAGTTCCGCGTCCTATACTCATGGGAGTCGCTTCAAAAAAACAAAGAGAGGGATACAAACGGATGGCCTGGTCATTAGGCAGATTAGGGGAAGGTTTGACCGGCAGGGAATACAGATCGCCATGTTTCCAGTTTGTCATTTTTACAACACGTAACCGGCAACTATTTTTTCCGGATGTCAGCCATCCTTCCTGATTGATCATCAGCGCCAGCTCCCCTACGGTTAATCCATGTAATACCGGAATGGGATGCATACCCACAAATGAAGTATATCCCTTCTTCAGGACAGGACCATCCACAAAATCATTGGGATTCGGACGGTCCAGAATAACACACATCTTTCCCTGCTCCGCACACGCTTCCATGACATAATGCATGGTGCTGATATAAGTAAAAAAACGGGTACCCACATCCTGTAAATCAAATAAGAGAATATCCAAATCACTTAACTGGGCAGAAGTAGGTTTTTTATTTTTACCATATAAAGAGACGATCGGTAACCCCGTCTTTTGATCCTTACTATCTTTTACAATAGCACCGGCATCGGCTGTTCCCCGGAAGCCATGCTCCGGCACAAACACTTTTTTCACCGGCACCTTTTCAGCCAGTAACGTATCCAGTAAATGGACAGTTCCATTGTGTAATACTGAGGTCTGGTTCACAACAATGCCCACCCGTTTTCCCTCTGTCAGCTGGCAGATCTCTTCCAGTTGCTCGCCCCCCACTCTGACAGTTCCCTGGGCCAGCAACCGGATAACCGGAAGACTTACACACGGAAGAAAAAGCATGGCAAAAACTAAAAATAATTTATTTTTCATTTGATAATTATTTATCCTTAAGATTACAAATGTAGTAAATATGACAATCATTCCCTACATTTGCAACATCAAACAAATTATAATACAATGAACCCATTGGATATTTATTCCACCTATTATTCTACCGGTTCAGACGCATATAAAATCCTCTACTTACATAGCAGAAGTGTTGCTGATAAAGCCTTAAGTCTTGCAGAAATGCATCCGGAGATGAATCTGGATATGACTTTTATTGAGGAAGCAGCCCTACTGCATGATATCGGGATTTTTTTATGTAATGCTCCGGGAATTGATTGCCATGGAGAAGCGGACTATATCTGTCACGGATATCTGGGGGCTGATCTTTTACGGAAAGAAGGTTTGGAACGGCACGCGTTGGTCTGTGAAAGACATACCGGTGCCGGTATCACACTGGACGAAATCATACAAAGAAACATGCCCCTCCCCCATAGGGACATGGTCCCCGTTACACTGGAAGAAAAACTAATTTGCTTTTCAGACAAATTTTACAGCAAAAGTCACCTGGATAGAGTAAAAAGCATTGACAAAATAAAAAAGGGTCTTGCCAAATACGGAGAAGATTCAGTTTTACGTTTTGAAGAAATGCGTAAACTCTTTTTAGGGGATTAAACACATACAGGCTCATTAATTTATTATACATTTGCATGCTGTAAAGCGTACCCAATACGAATGTACTTGAGATACAGACTTCTATATATACTATTTATCTTCCTGGCCGGAAGTATACTTGCACAGGCACAAGAAACTGTCCTGCAGACGGATAGTCTGGCTAATGGAGAACCCTCCGTTCTTCTTCCGCCGGACTCTGTCCAGATTGTCCTGACGGATAGTTTAACTGTGTTGTCTATAGATACTGTATCCTCCTTCCCGCCGGACAGTTTATCCGGGATTCTTCTTCCGGATTCAGTGGCCTCTCTGGCCGCCGATACGGTTCCCCGCAGCAGTTCTGCGCTGGATGCACCGGTCAGTTATGAGGCTTCCGACTCCATTGTAATGACAGCAGGAAACTGGGCGTATCTGTTTGGGGAAGCGGATGTGAAATACCAGGAAATCGAACTTCAGTCCGAATACATTGAGATGAACATGGATAGTAGTCTTGTGTATGCCCAGTTTGGACTTGATTCCATCGGCGCGGAATTCGGTTACCCGGTCTTTATAGACGGAGGACAGGAGTATGAATCCAAAACCATGCGGTATAACTTCAAAACCAGAAAAGGATATATTACAGATGTAATCACACAGCAGGGAGAAGGATATGTGACATCCAGGCAAACGAAAAAGATGGAAGACGATATCCTGAATATGATTGATGGTAAATACACTACCTGCGACCATCATGAACACCCACACTTTTACATACACATGACAAAGGCCAAAGTGAGGCCCCACAAAAACATTGTGACCGGTCCGGTCTATCTGGTGATAGAAGATGTGCCGTTGCCTTTAGGACTTCCTTTTGCTTTCTTCCCCTTCTCCGACTCTTATTCGTCGGGGATCATTTTCCCTTCTTTCGGGGATGAATCTGTCCGGGGATTCTTTATCCGCGACGGGGGATACTATTTTGCCATCAATGATTATGTCGACCTTGCCTTACGGGGAGACATCTATACCAAAGGGTCCTGGGGGGTATCTGCCCGCTCATCCTATAGAAAAAGATATAAATATTCAGGAAGTTTCGATACCAAATATGTAGTGACGAAAACCGGAGATAAAGGATTACCGGATTACAGTCTGAACAAAGACTTTATGCTTACCTGGACGCACTCACAGGATGCCAAGGCCAACCCCTACCGGACATTCTCGGCCAATGTGAACTTCCGTACAAGTAGTTACAACAAAAACGAACTGAACGAATTATTCAATTCATCAGCGACAAACAATACAAAGAGTTCCTCCGTAAGTATCAGCCAGCGGTTTCCAAACAGTCCGTTCTCTATGTCCGCGACAATGAATGTAAACCAGACGGCCCGTGACTCCACCATCTCTATGACACTTCCGGACGTGACCATTACCATGAGCCGCATTTATCCGCTTAAAAGAAAAGTCCGGATCGGAAAAGAACGCTGGTATGAGAAGGTTTCCTTAGATTATAGTGGGGTACTGCGTAACTCTATTACCACCAAAGAAGACCAACTCTTTAAATCCAACCTGATTAAAGACTGGAACAACGGGATGCAGCACAATTTAAAATCAAGCGCGACCTTTACCTTCTTCAACTACATCAATATTTCACCCAGTTTTAACTATACGGAAAAATGGGCGACCAACAGAGTGGAACAGGAATACGATCTGCAATTGAATAAATTGGTTGATAGAGACACGACCTATGGATTCTACCGTCTCTATAATTATTCCGCATCTGTTTCTGCCCAGACAACGGTCTATGGCTTCTTCAAACCCTTACCCTTCATTCCTTTCCTGGGGAAAAAAATAGAGCGGATCCGCCACCGGATGGAACCCTCCATTTCTTTTAGCTGGGCGCCCGATTTTGGTAGTAGCCGGTTCGGATATTACAGAGAATATCAGTATGTCAACAGCAATGGGGATTTGGTAAACACCCAATATTCTCCGTATGCCAATAACCTCTATACAGCCCCCGGCAGAGGACGAACGGGAAGCGTCAATTTTGGTCTGAATAATAACGTGGAAGCTAAAGTCTATTCGGACAAAGACTCAACAGGTATAAAGAAGATCAGCCTGATTGATAACTTCTCCCTGGGATTGAGTTACAATATGGTTGCGGACTCCATGAAATGGGACGACCTTAGAACACAGTTACGTATAAAAGTGACCAAAAGCTATACATTGAACCTGAATGTAAACTGGGATTTGTATACCTATAAATACAATGAGAAAACCAATACGCTGAACCGGGTAAATGTAACACGGCTACAGGCCGGAAAAGGGATCGGGCGTTTCCGGGGGACCAACACCAGTTTCTCCTATACCTTCAATAACGAAACCTTCAATAAGCTCTTCGGACGGGGAGGTGACGGAACAGGAACTCCCCCACCCGACGATGGACTGAATCCACCGGAAACCGGATTGGATGAATTCGGCAACCCTTTAGACCCGTTAGCCAATTACAATGACCCGGACAACGAACCCGGACAGGAAGGAGGAAGAAGCGGCCGGCTGCGGGGTGACAAACAGGATGATTCCGGCGAGTATGACTCGTATGGCTACTATAAAAATGGGTTCCCCTGGAGTCTATCCTTCAGTTATAGCATCAATGTAGGATACGACACACAGAATATCAATATCGCAAAACAAGAATACCGGTATAAACTCACACACGCGTTAAGTTTCAACGGAAGCATCCAACCGACCAAAAACTGGCGGTTAAACTTCAATGCCACCTACGATTTCGACAACAAAAAGATCTCTTACCTGACCTGTAACATCACCAGGAACATGCACTGTTTCCAGATGACAGGCAGTGTAATTCCAATAGGTCCTTACAAATCCTATTCCTTTACCATCGCTGTTAGTTCACAGTTGTTGCGTGACCTCAAATACGATAAACACAGCAACTACCGTGACGGACAAACCTGGTACTAAAGGGTAATTGGCAATACATTCATCTATAAGCTAAAGGGAACGCAGACTACGCGGAAGGCGCAGAGTTACGCAGATTTTTTATTTCAACTATTTTTTCTGTGTTTTTCTGCGCCTTCCGCGTATTCTGCGTTCCCTCTCCCTCAAATGTATAAAACAGACCCAATAACAAAGAGGGATAAAAACCTTACTCTTCAAATTTCATCAAACAAATAACCCATTACAGAGAATAACAGGAAAAAGAACAATTGTCCATTCTGCATTTTGCATTGTCAACTAAAAAAAGTTTATCTTGCCCTTTGATAGCCCTCCTGTGGTACTTTGTAACAGGAGGAAAGTATAATAAATAAAAAGATAAACTTTTTTAATTTATGGTATCCATTGAAATTCATTACCGCTCTTCGGGGAGCAGAAAAGATCCCCGTGGGAGTTTATTTGTACGGGTGATTGCCCGGCGCAAAACAGTGTCAGTCACCCTTCCTTACCGTTTGTACCCGCAAGAGTGGGACCCGGTAAACCGGTCTGTCCTGGTCGAAGATGCACCGCAGGAGCGCAGGGAGTATTTACGTGAAGTGGTTTATTCACTCGAAAGAGACCGCCGGCTTCTTTTTGAACTTAGAAACGCAATCAGCCAGGTAGATGCCTTCACATCCCGCCATCTGGTGGACCTCTTTAAAGTGCGCCGGTTTAAAAGTGGCTTTAAAAAGGTCGTTGATACACTCTCAGAGGACATGCGTCGCCAGGGACGTGAGCGTACTGCCCGGGCCTACCAAAGTAGTTTCTCTTCTCTGCTTTGCCATACCGGGAAAAAGGACCTGGCTGTAGAAGAAATCACCTATGAACTCCTTCAGGGGTTTGAAGGGTGGCTCTTGGAAGGAGATCGTAGTTTAAACACCGTCTCCTTTTATATGCGCAATCTCAGGGCCATGTATAACAAAGCAGTCAAACGGGGCTGGATAGTGGAAAGAGCTAAAGATCTCTTTCGTGGAGTCTTTACGGGGGTATCCCATTCACAGAAACGGGCCCTTACCATTCCACAGATGAAGCAGCTCAGTAACCTGCTCGAAGAACCGGAAGTACTCAGCCAGGAAGAAAAAGAGGCCCTTTCCCTGTTTTTGTTCGCCTTCCACGCACAGGGTATTTCGTTTGTAGACCTGGCCTATTTGAAAAAGGAAGATATAAAAGGACAAGTCTTTATTTACAGCCGCAAAAAGACAGGCACACTTCTGGAAGTAGAGATCAATCCCCAGATGAGCCGTATTCTTTCCTTCTTTAAAGAGAGAACGACTCATTCTCCCTTTGTCTTTCCACTGATAGAGCCCGATAGTTCTTCTTATTACGAGAGCTATACAAAAGCCCTTCGCAAACAGAACGCACGGTTAAACCGGATTGCAGGTAAAGTGGGTATCCTCCATAAATTAACCACACATGTGGCCCGGCATTCATGGGCCACGATCGCAAAGGAAAGAGATATACCGGTCTGGTTAATTTCGGAGGCCCTGGGACACAAAGACGTGAAGACCACGTATATCTATCTTAATTCATTTGAAAAGAAAGTGATCCACAGAGCCGCCCGTAAAGTATCAACAGCTGTTCTAAGATCAAACTAAAGAAGAGAAAACAAAGAAAAAAACTCAGCAAGGTTAGTTTTTATGTAAACAATATTTGTTTTTTATCTACTTTTGTCTCTGATTGTTACCCTTTTACTCTACTGATGACTGCAGACAAAGTCACTTACCAAGTGATAGGGGGA